>CBFDVE010000055.1:0-10525 GCA_965613205.1 uncultured Rhodospirillaceae bacterium | reverse complement strand
GGCGCGGGCGTGGTCTTTATCTCGGTCAAGGACCGGGACAAACCGGCGGCGGCGGAGATTGCCCGCAAGCTGATTGATCTCGGCTTCGAGCTTCTCGCCACCCCCGGCACCCAGGCCTTCCTTGCCGATAAAGGATTGACGGCGTCGCCGATCAACAAGGTGCGGGAAGGCTCGCCCCATTGCGAGGAAGCGATCATGGCGGGAAAGGTTCAACTCGTCATCAACACTACCGAGGACGCCCAGGCGATCATCGATTCGTATTCCATCCGCCGCTCCGCCCTTGTAAACAACGTCCCCCACTATACCACCATGGCCGGGGCGGCGGCGGCGGTGGATGCCGTCGCGGCCTTGAAATCCGGCGACCTTGAAGTCATGCCCTTACAGTCCTATCTTGGAGACGCGTTCTGAATACAGGCCCTGATAAGGACTGCGGAACGTTTTTTATTGCCGTAATTGGTTTGACCGGAATTTGAGAGACGGAACGGGAATATGGAAAAAATCCCCATGACCCCCGAAGGGCTGGCTATGCTGGAAGAAGAAAACAAGCGCCTGTCCGAGATTGAGCGCCCGGCGGTGATCCGCGCCATCGCCGAAGCCCGCGAACACGGCGATCTGTCGGAAAACGCCGAATACCACGCCGCCCGCGAACGCCAAAGCTTCATCGAAGGCCGGTTGAAGGAACTCAAAGGCATTATCGGCCATGCCGACGTGATCGACGCCTCGCAGCTTTCCGGCGACATGATCCGTTTCGGCGCCACCGTTACGCTGGCCGACGAGAAAACGGACGAGGAAATCACCTACCGGATCGTCGGCTCCCATGAAGCCGACGTCGCCATGGGCAAGCTTTCCGTCACCGCGCCGCTGGGCCGGGCGCTGATCGGCAAGATACTGGGCGATCAGGCCGAGGTCACAACCCCCGGCGGCACCAAGTATTACGAAGTAATCAAGGTCGTTTATAAGTAGGTTAGAGCCCTTTCAGCTAATACAGGACCACTGAGACGACCCCCACTGGTTTTTTGGCGAGGAAGCCGGTCTGCCGCGATGTTGGGCGCATCGCCAGGGCCGGCTGACAATGGCCAGGAAGCCAGTGGGGCCGCCTACGGTCGTTTGCCATGCGCCCCCGTCGCGTCGCGGACGCTTGGCGATGTGCCGCATCGCCGGCGCGACCGCTCCTAACTGGAACACATGGCAAACGATCTCAGTAGCTCCGTATTAGTTAAAAGGGCTCTAGCCTGATTGTTGTTGCCCAGTATAAATTTTGACGACAGTACTTATCCACAACACAAGAGCATGAAACTGTTATATTATTGACTAAAAATTGTATATATAAAGAGTATCGGATATTTAATATTTAATATAAATGAAACATATTTAATATAAATGAAATAAAAGTGTTATAATTACTGTAAGATAACCGTCACAATCGCACGGTAAAATCGCCGCCGCCTTGGAAAGACTTATTTGCCGGCGATGGTCATGGCGTCGATCCGCAAGGTCGGGGCGTTGGTGGCGAAGTGGAATTCCAGGTCGTCGGCGGCGCTTATGTTGGCGAACATATCGTTGAGATTGCCGGCGATGGTGACCTCGCTCACCGGATAGGCGATTGCGCCGTCCTCAATCCAAAAACCGCTGGCGCCGCGGCTGTAATCGCCGGTCACCTGGTTGATGCCGAAGCCGATCATTTCGGTGACGTAAAGGCCGCTTTCGATGTCCGCCATCAATTCTTGCGGGCTGACCTTGCCTGCTTCCAGGTACAGATTGGTGGGCGCCGGAGAGGGCGGCCCCGAGACCCCGCGTGAAGCATGCCCGGTGCTTGCCAGTCCCAGTTGCCGGGCCGAGCGCAAATCCATGAACCAGGTCGTAAGCCGCCCGCCGTCGATGATCTTGCGCCTTTTCGCCGCCAGTCCCTCGCCGTCGAAAGGCCGGGAGCGAAGCCCGCGGCGGCGGTGCGGATCGTCGATGATGGTGATGGCGTCGGGAAATATCGCCTCGCCCATCTTGTCTTTGAGGAACGAGGTGCCACGGGCGACGGCGGCGCCGTTGATCGCCCGGGCCAGATGACCGACCATGCCGCCGGCGACGCGGGGATCGAAAACCACCGGCGAGGTGGACGATTTGGCCTTTCGCGGGTTGAGGCGGCGAACAGCCCTTGTCCCGGCTTGCCTGCCGATCTCAGTTGAATCCCGCAGGTCTTCAAGATGGACGGCGGTGGCGTAATCGTAATCGCGCTCCATGGTGGCGCCGGAACCGGCCAGTTTGTGGGCCTGTGATTTAAGGATTTCGACAGACGATACGGCCGCACTGCCGTCGCGATTTTTCAGTTTCGCAGTGGCATCCGCGATGGCCGAAAACTGGTCCGGCAACCGGTCCAGGTAGGACTGCTTGAGAAGCGCCAGTTTATCCTGAACATCGGCACGACTTGTCATTGAAGGCAGTCCCTCCGGTCAAGGGCAATACGGGTCAGATCTATTGTCCGCCATAATGAATGTAATCCGACCACATGCGTTCCAATCGCCTCAGCGAATCCAGAATCAATTCTGATTGTTCCGGATTTTTTTGTTGTTCACCGTAGATATTGGCATTGTTGTCTTCGAGTTCACGTATTTTATTGACGACCTCGATAGCTTTGTCCGTCAGCTTGATGCTCACTGACCGCTTGTCGTGGCTGGAACGCTCCTGTTCCATATACCCCAGATCGACCAACTTTTTGATGTTGTATGATACGTTCGATCCTTGGTAGTAGCCCCGTTCGATCAGATCGCGGATGACGATTTCCTCTTCACCCACGTTGGCCAGCAACATCACCTGTACACCGTTGATGTCACGCACACCCAATCGGTTCAATTCTGTTCGCAGCACATCCAGATAACGCCGGTGCAGGCGTTCGATCAGATGGGTCAGTTCCAGATAGTTCTTTTTCACTCTCGGGTTCCCGAAATTCGTGAGTCCTTTGTAAGTGTGCCTTTTTTCGCCAATTGACTGCAACCTGTTTCGTTTTTTTGAAGAATTTACCCAGACCACTGCAAATTAGCTATATGCTTGAAAGAGTTACCGGCTTTGCCGGGAACCGCACGACGAAACAAGATGATGGGCCAAAATGCGCCACCCAATAACACCATTTGCCGTCGCCCTGATCTCTATTTTGGCGCTTTCCTCGTGCGCCGAGATGGTCAAGACTTTCGATCAGATGCAGCAGGACGATCAACAGAGCCGGGCCGCCCAACTCATGCGCATCGCCGACAGTACGGCTCAGGGGGGGGACCTGAATTCGGCCCTGGCCCTGTACCGGCGGGCCAGCGCTTTCGCCCCTGAAGAACTGCCGCCGCTGATCGCCATCGGGGATACGGCCTTCCGGCTGAGCCTGTTCGATCAGGCCGCCAAGGCCTACGAACAGGCGACCCGAATTGAGCCGAACAGCGCCACGGCCCATTCCGGATCCGGCAAGACCCTGATTGCGCTGGCCCAGCCAAAGGCGGCCCTCTTTCACTATCAAGCCACCAGCCGTTTGGCCGCCGATCAATACGGCGGCTATAACGGGCAGGGCGTGGCGCTCGATTTGCTGGGGCGACACGGCGAGGCCCAGGTGCGATACCGCGATGGGCTGAAAAAATCGCCGGACTCTCTTGTTCTGGCCAACAACCTGGCCTTGTCGCTGGCCATCGAAGGCGATTTCGATGCCGCCCTGGAAATTCTCACCCCCTATCGAAACAATCCTCGGGCCGGTGTCCGGCTGCGCCAGAATCTGGCCCTGATCTACGGCCTGACCGGGCAGAAAAACCGGGCCGCCGCCCTGGCCGCGCTTGACCTGAAGGAAAACGCCGTTCTCAACAATCTGAAGTACTACGAAAAATTACGCACTCTCGCCCCGGCCGAACGGGCGAAAGCGCTGCTTGGCGCGGTCACGCCATAAGAACATCGGAGGCCGGTCTCGATGACCAACCCCCGATGCAACCAGGCCACCGGACCCCAATCCATGGCCTGGTCCCCCAAGTCCCTTACAATCCGCTCAGCCCATCGATGGTGCGCAAAATCGCCGGTCCCAACAGGACGACAAATAGCGACGGCATAATAAAAACGATCAGCGGGATGGTCAGGATCGCGGGCAACTTGGCGGCCTTTTCTTCGGCCTTTAACATCCGTTCATCCCGGTACTCGGCGGCCAGTACGCGCAAGGACTGGGCCAGGGGCGTGCCGTATTTCTCGGTTTGAATCAAGATGTTGACGACGCCGCGGATGGATTCCATATTTGTCCGCTTGATCAGGTTTTGCAGGGCGATACGGCGTTCCGGCTGGAACCCCAGTTCGACCGCCGTCAGGCCAAACTCGTCGGCCAGTTGCGGTGATGATTTCGATAATTCACGGGCCACCCTGGTCATGGTCGCATCCAGCGCCAGTCCTGATTCCGTGCAAATGACCATCAGGTCGAGGGCATCGGGCAGACCCTTTTGCATCAGCACCCGGCGTTTCTGGGCCGCGTTTTTAACAACGACTTCCGGCAGATAGGCACCGATAATAACCCCGACCAGGGCCGCCATAATCTTGAAAATGGGTTCCAGATCGGCACTGGCCAGGCCGTAAACAATGATCAACCCCAATGCGCCGCCGACAAACGGCAGGCACAGCTTGAAAAACAGGAACATGACAACGGCGTCTTTGCTGCGCCAACCGGCCTGCATCAGGCGATCGGTTACTTTAGCCACATGGGCCCCTTTCAGCAGGTTCAACCGGTTGATCACCGAGCGCATGAACGTGATTGTTTCGCGGCGCTGGAAGGTATTGCGTTTCTGGGCCAGCAGATCGCCCTTCAACTTGTCCCGGTGCCGGCCCAGCGACCGGGCCCTGGCCGACAAGGGGTCGCGCCGAACCAGACCCTGCCAAACCACATAAACCGTGATGAAGGCGATCACACCGGCGGCCAGGGTGATCAGGCCTTGCGGGCCGAGGCCAATGCTGTCCAATATCATGTTCATATTTCAAACTTGACCATTTTGCTCATGATGGCGATGCCGATAGTCATGATGCCAACCCCAAAGCCGAGCATGATCTGACCGCGCGGGTCGGTGAACAGCTCCATCTCGTATTCCGGGTTGAGGGCGAAAATGATCAGGAACATGACGAACGGCAAAGAGCCCAGGATCATGGCGCTGGCCTTGGCTTCCGACGACATGGCCTTGATTTTCATTTTCATCTGCCGACGGCGGCGCAGGATATCGGACAAATTACCCAAGGCTTCCGACAGATTTCCACCGGTTTCCTGCTGCACCGACAGGCTGATCACAAAAAACTTGAATTCCGCCGTATCCAGCCGCCGGGCGGTTTCCCACAGGGCCGCTTCCAGGGATTTGCCGAATTTGATGCTGTCGGAAATCAGCCGGAACTCGGCCCCCACCGGGTTGGGCATTTCGCGCCCGACGCTGGCGATGGATTCGGTCACCGGCAGGCCCGATTTAAGGCCGCGCACGATCAAATCAATGGCGTCGGGAAACTGCGCCGTAAAGACCTTGATCCGTTTTTCGGCCATTCTGCCGACCACCATGTAAGGCAAACCCAGACCGGCGATGATGCCCATCAAAACTGCCACCACAATGCCTTGCCCAAGCACAACTTCGGCCACCAGGATCATCGCCACGGCAACAATCAGATTAATCAAAGCATAGGTGCCGACGGCGATCTCGCGCCCGGTCTTGGCCAGCCTGTCGGACAGGATTTCTCGCCGGGGCAATATTTTCTGGACCAGGGTATCGAGCAGCAGAAAGGATCGTTTGTCCTGCTTTTTCAGGGTCTGGCCGGTGGCGCCATGATTGGTGCCAGCATTGCCTTGTTTGACCCGGGTCCGCACCCTGGCAATCCGCTGTTTCATCAACTTGTCGGTCCTCGACATGATGTTGCCGATCACCAGCCCGATCGCACCGAAGGCGACGATAGCGCCAATAAACAGCAAGATCAGGTTGATATTCATGACAGTTCTGCGCCCGGTTCACTGGCCTGGGGGGCGCTGGACATGGCATCGATCAGGGCCCGGTCGAGGCCGAAATACTGGGCGCGCGAGGTAAAGTCAGGTTTCAGTCCGCTGGAATTGAACTTGCCGACAAGCTTGCCGTCCGCCGATTCCCCTTCGAATTCATAAGTAAACAGGTCCTGGGTGGTGATGATATCGCCTTCCATACCGACCACTTCGGTGATGTGGGTGATCCGGCGCATGCCGTCGCGCATACGCGAAATCTGGACAATCAAATTGACCGCCCCGGCGATCTGCGCCCGCACCGCTTCGGCGGGTAATCTGACACCGGACATGGCGACCATGTTTTCCAGCCGGGTCAATGCTTCACGCGGGCGGTTGGCGTGCAGGGTGCCGAGCGAGCCATCGTGGCCGGTGTTCATGGCCTGCAACATATCGAGCGCCTCGCCGGCGCGGATTTCGCCAAGAATAATCCGGTCCGGTCGCATACGCAGGGCATTCTTGACCAGATCCCGCTGGGTAATTTCGCCGTCCCCTTCCAGGTTGGCGGGCCGTGTTTCCAGGCGCACCACATGGGGTTGCTGCAATTGCAGTTCGGCCGCGTCTTCGATGGTAACAATCCGTTCGCCGTTATCGATCAGCCGGGACAAGGCATTCAACAAGGTTGTCTTGCCCGACCCGGTGCCGCCGGAAATGAGAATATTCAATTGCGACCGGGCGGCGATTTTCAGCACTTTAGCCATTTCCGGCGACAGGTTTTGCTGGCGTTCCATGATGTCGAGCGTAATTCGCTGTTTGGCGAACTTACGGATGGAAATGGTCGGCCCGTCGATGGCCAGGGGTGGAATGATGATATTAACGCGCGAGCCGTCTTCCAGGCGGGCGTCGCACAGCGGCGAGGTCTCATCGACCCGGCGACCGATGCGGGTGACGATGCGGGTGGCGATATTCATGACGTGTTCGTTGTCGCGGAAAACCACATCGGCGAGTACCAGCTTGCCGCCCCGTTCGACGTATATCTGCTTTGGGCCGTTGACCATGATATCTGTGATCGTTTCATCGGCGAGCAGGGATTCCAGCGGTCCCAGGCCCATCATGTCGTTGATCAGGGCGGTCACCAGATCGCGCTGTTCGAGCAAGTTGAGCTGCATTTTTTCGTCCGCCATGATCTCGCCGACCAGATCGGCGATCTGATCGGCCAGTTCGGTGCGGGGCATTTGCACGGCCCTGGTCACGTCCATGCGTTCCATCAGGATCGGCTGGACCTGTTTCTTGGCGTCTTCGACACTGCTGCGGCTGGCCGAAGATCCCGGCGCGCCGTGGGCATGGGGCGAAATATGATCGGTCTTTATGTCCGTTTCCAAGCCTTTTTCCCTGGCAAACGACAACACTTCGTTGAGCAATCCGGTGATCACATCCCGGTGTTCACCGGGTTGTAAATCCAGGCCGGTTTTTTCAGCCCGGTCGTTGGCCATGTCACCGATAAAATTGGCCAGGTCGGCCCGTGACAATTTCAAACAGTCACCAAATTCCGCTTCCTGGAAAAGATCATCGAGACATTCCCTGACCAGATCGGCCAAATCCGTCGATGGCGAATCCGCATCATCGGCAACGGCAATCCTGACGATTTCGGCGCTTGCCGGTTTACCAAACCCCGTTTTGCCTTTTGGTTTTTGGCCGAACATTCAGGCTTTCCTTTTGAACAGCCGCGACAGGAAGGACCCCTGGGCAACCAGATCGGCCCGCCCCGAAGCCTGCCGGCTTAAGTCGCGCATGGCATTTGCGACCTTCGATTTAGCCGCGACTTCGGCAATGGTCATGCCCGCACCTTCGCCCCTGGTCGCCGTCTTGCGATCATAGGGAATTTGAAAATCAACGATCAGTTCGGCACCGCTTTCGAAATCGGCGAGAGATATTTCACCGGATTTCTCCCGGCCCATGCCATTCAGGGCGACAACCACTTCGGCTTGTGGTGATTTTTCCCGGATGAATTTTTCCATGCGCATGGTGTCGCGCATACCCGACAGGCTGGCATCGGAAACGACCACAATAGTGGCCGGTGGGGTGATGTTTTTGGTCTGGGTGCGGGCGGCGAAACGAGGAATATCGAAAACCACGCAATCGAAATCCTGACGCAGGGTGGCGAGCAGGGTATCGAGCGCCGCCGGGTCGAAGGAAAAGGAATTTTCCAGCCCTTCTTCGGCGGCCAGCACGTACAGGTTTTCGCTTTGCCGGGCCATCGCCCGTTCGATGAACAGGCCGTCGATGCGGCTGGGGTTTTCCAGGGCCTCGCGAAATCCGCGACCGGGCTCCAGATCGAGCGCCAGGGCGAGCGTGCCGAAGTACAGGTCAAGATCGACCAGGGCGACCCGAAGGCCTTGCTCATTGGCCATTTGCCAGGCGCAATTGGCGGCCAGGGTGGTCGCCCCGACACCGCCGCGTACGCCGACGAAGGCGATCAGGCGGCCCACTCCCTGCGCCTCGTCGCCGGTTTCGGGGATCGTTTGTTCGATAATGCGCTGAATGGTTTCGTTGAGGATGCCGTTGGATACCGGTTTGACCAGGTAGTCGTCGACCCCCATGTCCATCAGGCCCCGATAGAGTTCTATGTCGTTGACTGTGCCCAGGGTGATGACCCGGGTATCGGGCTCGCAAACCCCGGCCAGGGCGACGATACCGGCCATGGCATCGGCGCTGTCGGACAGATCGACGATCAGGAATTGCGGTGTAACGATATCGCTCAGGGCTTCGACGGCATCGCTCAATCCACCGATCAGAATTTGCGACGGCGGCCAGCCGTTTTGTTCGGCAACGGCAAGCAGGGCGCGGCGAGTCGCCTCGTCATTGACCACGGCCAGGAAAGGTTCCCGATTTGTTGACTGACCCATTGCCGCTTCGGCCATAATTACTGCCCTGCTCCGCCCGATGAAGAGCCGCTGGATTGCTGCTGGGCCTCGATCGGCCCGACGCTTTCCAGGGTTAATGGTTTGGTCTCGCCCTTGCGGTACAGGTCGATGGAACGGGCCCCCAGTTCGCCGTCGAACGGACCCGGTCTTCTGCCCCGCACCAAATCTTCCGGCCGGGCCACCATTCGACCCAGATTGATCGCGCTGGCGCAGCCCCAGTTGCTGGTTGGTACGTTGTTATAGGTGGTGCGCTCGCCGGTCCAGTCAGGGCAGCCAGGCAAAGACACCACATAGCGGCTGATAATGACACTGACCGCATCGGTGGGCGGCCCGCCGACCCCGGCGGTCTCGGGCGAGGGATTGATCGATATATTCCGGGCGGCCAGGAAATCGCTCACCGTTACCTGCCGCCGCCGTGCCATGGAACCTCGGCCCGGCACCACATAAACCTGATCGCTCTGGCCTAAATTGACCGACCGCACGAACAGCTCCAGACGGCGGCCTTCGCTTTCGTTCAGGGTCGCCCCGTTGGCGGCAAACAGCACATCGTGAACATTATAGACTCTGCTGGCCGTGGCTTTTTTGGCTTCGGGAATATCCGACCAGTCCTCAATATTTTCGCCGCCGACCTGGCAGCCGGCCAGCAACACGACGCTTGCGAGAACCAGTTTCCGGGTCGATTGAAGGGCCATAAACATTGCGATTTCTCCGCCGCGATTAATCCAGTTGGAAGCCGACAGGGCCAATCAGTTTCAAGTCGTCGCCATCGATGGTTTTGGCTGCGCCCGCCGTTGGCCGGCGCCGGTTCAAACCGCCGGTGAGCAGCCGCTCCATATCATGCGGCGGCACGAAACCATCGGTCGGCGATGCCAGTTTGTTTGAAACGGGGGCGACAATATAGGGCGTGATGATGATTACCAACTCACTTTCATCGCGCTGAAAACGGTCTGATTTGAACAGGGCACCCAAAATCGGCAGGTCGCCCAACCAGGGGAACTTGGCGATATCGTGGGTCACATTGTTTTGCAGCAACCCGGCGATGGCGAAGCTTTGGCCGCTGCCCAATTCGACCGTGGTTTCGGCCCGGCGGGTGGTCAGCGAAGGCACCGAAAAATTATTCAGGGTAATCGAATTTGTCGTCGAAATGGCGCTCACTTCGGGCCGCACATGCATGTTTATCCGGTCGTTGCCAATCAACGTCGGAGTGAAGGCCAGGGAGATACCGAACTTCTTGAATTCGATAGCCACATTGCCATTGCCACCGGGAACCAGGATGGGAAATTCGCCACCGGCCAGGAAACTGGCGGTTTCGCCAGACAGCGCCGTCAGGTTCGGTTCGGCCAGCACGGTAACCAGGCCTTCTTGTTCCAAGGCATCGATAACGGCGTTAAAATCCCAACCGCCAAGCGATTTACCGACGGTCAGTGTTTCCTGGGTGACGGCGCCGGCGAATGAATTGGTTGTCGCCACGGCCACCGAAAGGCCACCGACAGCGCCAAGAATGCTCCAGTTGAAGCCCAGCTGCTTATCGATCCCACGGGAAACTTCCGCCACCCGGACCCTGAGGTTGATCTGGTTCGGACCGTTGATGCCAAGACGGTTGATGACGGTTTTCTCATCGCCGGTGAAGCCTGCCGCCAAACGGCGAATATCTTCGGCC
>CBFDVE010000054.1:0-10817 GCA_965613205.1 uncultured Rhodospirillaceae bacterium | reverse complement strand
TCATGTCACTGAACTTGGGACGAAGACGACGATAGCGCTTGCCCCAAAGCAAGGCGTTGGCCCTAAGCAAATCAGAGCCGCAATTACAGGAAACATAAATCTAAGTACGGGCAAAGTAGTATATGTGAATTTGCGCTCTCATAAGGCTTTTCAATGGGGGCCGGCCACTGGCAACAAATGGAAGCAAATTGTGTGATGCCTAAAGGCCCCAAAGGACAGAAACGCCCCGCCGACGTTATCGGAAGCGCTGTCATGGTCGCCAAGATCGCCACTGGCGAGATTGAGGACATTGCGCCGGACGATGGCAAGAACAAGGCCGCGCAGGAATTGGGGCGTTTGGGCGGCAAAGCACGGGCCGAAAAGCTGACGCCGGAACAGAGATCAGAGATAGCAAAAAAAGCTGCGGCAAAGAGGTGGCAAGAATAATAGTGCAGAGCCGATTCGCATATGCTACGATTCTCATACGACTTGATGGCGGAGGCGGTGGGATTCGGACCCACGGGGGCACGGACTTTCTAGGGTGCTGGCCCCGGCGGTTTTAAAGACCGCTGCAATAAACCACTCTGCCACGCCTCCGCGTAGAGGCCGATTAAGGGCCGTTACCTTTTCCTTGGTAGGGAGTCAGGTAACGGCTCTTGCTTTTCGTCCTCGCCCCCATCGTCGCTCGGCAAACCCGACGGGGGCTCTCAACTCTTCTGGTCATGATTCTAACTCCTTCGCTTAAATTTAACATTTAGCACTTCTACTGTCAATCGGCGAATTGATAAAAGTGATAAAAACAATTGACTTTTATAGGTGGCTATATATTATGTTTCGGATAAGGAGACATATATCATGGCCGCTCAAAGGGACCGCAGTCCATCTTATCCAATTATTCCGCTTGGTGTGGCGTTGGAGCGTTTGGTGGCGTTTGATAGCCATTTCAAGCGCCGTCCAGCACGTGCTGAAAAAGTTGGTGAAGCATGGGAGATTAAGGCCAAAGCCTATGCAGATCGCACGGCTGCTGCATTACGCTATTACGGCCTAATCGACTATGAAAACGTAGAGAATTGCCGCCAAATTGTGATCTCTGAAGAAGGCCGAATGTATCTTCGGGCGCAACAAGAGCATATAAAACAAGAGATCATAAAGAAGGCGGCGCTTCGCCCAGCCCAAATTGGAAAGTTTTGGAATCTATGGGGGGCTGATCGTCCTGCCGATGATGCTTGTATAGATGATCTCACTTTCAAAAACAGTTTTAGCGACAAAGGTGCTCAAAAGTTTTTGAAAGTGTATGACTCCACTATTACCTTTGCAGGACTCTCCGATTCTGATAAAATACTGGATGAAGGAAATGACGGCGATGGTGATACTGGATCGGATTTCGAGTTCTCGGTTGGTGATATGGTTAACTGGGAATCCGGGGGGCAAATACAATGGACAGAGCCCCGCGAGATCATTGCTATCGATAAAGACGAAAATGGACAGCAGTTCTATCAAGTCCGAGGGCTTGGGGAATATGCTGACGAGATAGGATGGATTCCCATGGAACAAGCAACTCAATATCAATCGCCTGACACGCTGCCCGAAAACAAATTTTCTCCACCGCCACCCGGTCACGGTGCGGTTCCTGTAGAATCTCGAAAGGCGGTATTTCCCGTCTTAGACGGTGATGTGGTTTTGGTGTTCCCGAAAGATATGACGGCAGGCGGATTGGATGAACTAGGCCAATACTTGGAAATTTTTCTCAAGAAGGAACGTCGGACCAAAGAAAAGAAGTAGGCTCAAGCGGAGCAGGAATATGCAGAATAAAAAATAACTGAACTTATTGCTTGACGACAAGCAAAAAAGTTCATATATTATGGGCATGAACAAATTGCCCTTACATAAACGCACCCAAATTTTACACATGCTCGTTGAGGGTTCCTCCATGCGGTCTATCAGCCGTGTGGTTGGCGTCTCAATCAACACGGTTACAAAGTTGTTGGTTCAAGCTGGTGAGGCTTGCTCGGCATATCATAACAACACGGTGCGTAATGTAGAGGCCCGTCGCGTCCAGTGTGATGAAATCTGGTCTTTCTGCTACGCCAAGAAAAAGAACGTGGCGACGGCGAAGGCCGCGCCGGTTGATGCTGGCGACGTATGGACCTGGACCGCCCTTGATGCCGATAGCAAGCTGATTGTGGGCTGGTTGGTCGGCGGACGGGATGCCGATTATGCCAATGAGTTCATGCAGGATATCGCCTCAAGGCTTGCTAACCGTGTCCAACTTACGACTGACGGTCATATCCCGTACCTAGAAGCCGTTGAAGGGGCGTTTGGGGCGAATGTGGACTTTGCCCAACTGGTGAAGATGTATGGGCCAGCCCCCGACGGCCAAAAACGTTACAGCCCTCCGGTATGCGTAGGAGCCCGCAAGGAACGGTTTGAAGGGAAACCAGATCCCGAGCACGTTTCAACATCCTATGTCGAGCGCCAGAATTTGACCATGCGGATGAGCATGAGGCGGTTCACAAGATTGACGAACGGATTTTCAAAAAAGATCGACAACCACATTCACATGCTTTCGCTCTACTTTGTGCATTACAACTTTTGCCGTATCCACAAGAGCCTGAAAGTTACCCCGGCTATGGCCGCTGGCGTATCCGATACACTTCACGATCTGGAATGGATTGTTGGCTTGATCGACGCCCGCGCACCGAAACCGGGTCCGCATGGCTCGTACAAGAAAAATAATTCAAAGTGAGACACTACCATTCTTTTTCCTGTATGTACTTTGAAGACGGTCCGGGTGATTGTAAGGTCTCTATCAAGTATTCGGGCTATCGTGACATTTGTTCGGCTTTAGGCCCCTGCGGAACTCTATGGATGACGTTTTCCGCGAAAGTTAATAAATGTTCCAATTGACAGAAACCCAGCGCCAGATTGAACAATCCGCGCGCCAGATCGCCGAAAACCTTATCCGCCCCCATGCCGCCGAAATCGACCGCTCCGAGCAATACCCCTGGGACAATGTAAAAGTTCTGACAGACGCAGGCTTTATGGGCATGACCGTGCCGCAAGCCTACGGCGGGCCGGGTCTGGGTTACAGCGAAGCGATCATCGTCGTCGAGGAAATGGCGAAAGTGTGCGGTGTGACGGCACGCATCGTGGTCGAAGCCAACATGGGGGCGATCGGGGCGATCATGGCCTACGGGTCGCAGGCGCAAAAGAAAATTGCCGCCGCCTGCGTGCTGTCCGGCGATAAACCGGCTATTTGTATAACCGAACCCGGTGCCGGATCGGCGGCGACGGAAATGACCACCCGGGCCGACAAGAAAGGCAACCATTGGGTCCTGAACGGAACCAAACACTGGATCACCGGCGGCGGCGTGTCGCGACTGCACCTGATCTTCGCCCGCGCCTTCGATGAAGACGGCAGCGAACTTGGCATCGCCGGTTTCATGGCCGTGCGGGATGGCGACACCGGCACCCCTGAGGGGCTGATCATCGGTGCCCGCGAACCGGCCATGGGTTTGCGCGGCATACCGGAAACTGAAATCATCTTCGACAATTTACACGTACCAGACGATATGCTGGTGGTGCCGGACGGGGGCATGAAACGTGGTTTCGCCGGCCTGATGACCGCCTATAACGGCCAGCGCATCGGGGCCGCCACCGTGGCCTTGGGAATTGCCCAGGGGGCCTTCGATCTGGCCCTGGATTTTGCCCAGACCCGCCAACAATTCGGTCGGCCCATATGCGAATTCCAGGGCTTGCAGTGGATGCTGGCCGATATGTCCACGTCGTTGACCGCGGCCCGCCTGATGATCCGCGCCGCCGCCGACAGTGTATCGGAAACCGGTTTCCCCGATGTCACCCTGGCCGCACAGGCAAAAATACTGGTCTCCGAAACCGCCATTAAAGTGACCAGCGATGCGCTTCAGATATTCGGCGCGGCAGGATATTCCCGCAACCTGCCGCTCGAACGCATGGTCCGGGACGCCCGCATGTTCACCATTGGTGGCGGCACCGCGCAAATCCTGCGAACCCTGGTCGCCGCTAAACTTTTAAAGCGCAAACTACCGCAGACCCGCGACGGCTATTCCTGACTTTTGCGCCCTTTCAGGCGATCCTGCAAGCCGTACCAGCCGATGGCCAGGGGCAGGAACCAGGGTCGCCCGTTATAGAGCGGCAGGGCCTTGGGTGGGTCGCAGTTGAACAGGCTGGCAGCAGAGCGATCGCCAATCGCCTGCAACCCCGCCTGACGGCCCAGCCACCAGGCCCAGATCACACCAGAGCCACAAAAACCGACCGCATAGCGGACCCCGTCACGCACGAACAGGCGCGGCAGGAAATCCAGGTTATAGGCAATGTTGCCGCTCCAGGAATGACTGATACCGACCGCCGTCAATTCCGGGAATATCCTGTTCAGATCGGCCTTGAGATGGTCGGCGAAGGCGTCGGGGGTATCTTTAAAAACCCCTTCCCGACCGCCCAGCAAAATGCGGCGGCCGTCGGGCGAGGGTCGGAAATAATGAAACAGCCGGTTGGTTTCCCCGCACATTCGCCGTTTCGGCATCAACCGGGCCATGACTTCGGGTGCAACAGGGTCGGTGGCGATCATGCGGCTGGGGATCGGAATAAGGCGGCGGCGCAGCCAGCGGTTCGACTGGTCCGTGTAGCCGTTGGTGGTGACAATCACGTTGCCCGCCCGCACGCAGCCACGGGCCGTGCCGACATCGAATTTTCCGCCCTCCCGGACAACACCGGTGACCGCCGTTTCGCCATGCACAATGCCCCCCTCGGCCACTACCTTTGCCAGCAACCCGGCATTAAATTTTGCCGGATGCAGGCCGCCAATATCGGGTCGTACCAGGCCACCGAAATAATAATCCGTGCCGATTTCGCGGTGTTGTTGCTGACGACTAACCACATAGGCGGCCAAATCCAGATGCCTGTTGATCAAATCGGCGGTGCGGCCAAGCCCGTCATAGTCCTTGCGGCTGGTGGCCCCGGTGAAACGGCCAACCGGGGCATAATCACAGGCGATGCCTTCGTGCTCGATAAACGCGGCCAGACCGAGCCTTGCCGTGATCCCTTCCCGGTAGATCGCCACCGCCCGTTCCCGGCCCAGGGTTTTGATCATTTTTTGCAGGCTGACAGCCAGATTGCCGCTGGCGATGCCGCCGTTACGGGAAGACGCCCCTTCGCCGGCTATCATGCGATCAAACACCTGAACCGAGCGTCCGGCCCGAACGGCGACCAGGGCCGCGCTCAGGCCCGCATAGCCGGCCCCGACAATAACCAGATCAGACGCCGCCTGCACCGGCTGCTCGGGCAGGACCCGCAGCGGTGCGTCATCCCACCAATAAGGTTCAATACTTGATTTTGGCATTGTGGAGCCGATGATATACACTTTCCGAGCCTTAACATATGCGGGAGATTGAAATGCAGAAACGAATTTTGGGGGCACTGGCGGCGGTTTTTGTTATGGCCTCAATGGCCGGCACCGGCCTGGCAAAGGAAGCCAAGGGGGTGTGGCTGACCGAAAGCAAAAAAGCCCATGTGCAGATATATGATTGCGGCTCGAAACTGTGCGGCAAGATCATCTGGCTGAGGGAACCCAATGACGAAAACGGCAAGCCCAAGGTCGATGTCGAAAATGCCAAAGAGTCAAAACGTTCCCTGCCTCTGATGGGATCAAACATGATTTCGGGCATGGTCCGGGCCAGCTCCAAATTGTGGAATGACGGCGAAATTTATAATGCCGAAGACGGCAAGACCTATTCATCGAAAATGGAAATGACCGACGACAAAACCCTGGAAGTTTCCGGCTGCATCCTGTTTTTCTGCAAGGCCCAGACCTGGGTGCGGGTTAAATAGATACTGATCGCCAGGCCTGGCGGGAAACCAGAAAGCGCCTGGAAGACAGGCTGTGGCTGAGTCGGGAACGCATATCCCCGCTTGGTGAGCGTCGCCTGAGAACAGAACTGCCTTATCAAGTCATGTACTGGCTGCTGCGCCTCTGTGGTCTTTATAGCCGGGGCGAACGGAACGCCCGGAACTTTCAGATCAGGGAAATCGAGTTCGCCTTCAAAGACCTTCCGGCGGCGTTTGATGGCTATACCATTCTGCATTTAAGCGACCTGCACGGCGATCAGCTTGCCGGATTGATGGCCGCAGCGGCGGTCCGGCTGGCACCTCTTAAGCCCCATATGGTTATTGTCACCGGCGATATTCAAAGTTATGGCGCACCGATTGCGACGGTCGCGGCGGACGAAATTTCGGCGCTGGTTTCGGCCATTGATTGCCCGGACGGTTGGGTCGCTACGCTCGGCAATCATGATTCGGGGGACATGGTCGAAGCCCTTGAAAGCCTGGGCGTTCGCACCCTGGTCAATGAATCGGTTTTGATATCAAGGTCTGGTGAGACCCTGTGCCTGGTTGGCCTTGATGATGTTCATTCGTTTTACACGCCCCAGGCTCCGGCTGCTCTCGACCGTCACCGGGAAGGCTTCCGCATTGCCCTGGTTCATACCGTCGAACTGGCGACCCACGCGGCCCGCGCCGGATATGACCTTTACCTGTCCGGCCACAGCCACGGCGGGCAAATTTGCCTGCCCGACGGCAAGCCGCTGATGACGGCCCTGGACAGCCACAGGCATCTGGCGGCGGGCCGCTGGCGATTGCAGGAAATGCAGGGCTATACCAGTCGGGGCCTGGGCGCGAAATTCCCCACCGTTCGCTTTAACTGCCCCGGCGAAGCGGTGATGATAAGCCTCAGGCGGTTGCCGGACTGACCAGTTTTTCGCCTATTTTTTGAGATTTCAACGTGGCTCGGGCGCTGGCGTATTTGGCGTCGTTCCAGAACATCAGGCAGCCATTGCAGCCCAAGCCGCAACAAGCGTCCAGGCCCAACACCGGGGCCTTGCCCGTGTGGGCCCGGCCTTTCAGGGTCGGCAGGGTTTCGCCGGGCCCGCGCAAGCCCCGCTCTTGGTCCAGGCTGATCTGATTACGTTGCAGCAGGGACTGACGGGCATCTGACAAATTGGCTTCGGTGCGGGCGACGCTTTGGGCCGGCAGCATTGTTTTAAGGGATCCCGGATCTTCCCGGTCGAACAAACGGGCCGGGATGCGGATGGCGCGACCCTGGCCGGGAGAGACTTTTTCCAGAACATCCCCGCTATGGGCATCGATGAACTGATAAAGCCGCAGGCGGATCACCTGAAACCGTCCGGGCGGCAAAAATTCGACCACATCCCCGGCCCGCAAGGGGTTGCGCAGGGTCAGGATCAAATCTTCGCCCTGCCATTCACGGATCATGCCGGCGAACAACCAGCCGCCGACGGTTTCCGTGCGGTCATAATTGTGGGCCAGATTGGTCAAACGTCCGTCGTGGAAGCCCAGGCTGTAGCCACGGCTTTGCAGGGTATAGAGTTCGCGCATATAGGGCTCCGGCGACCAGGCGGCAGGGTCTTCGTACCAGGCGTCGATGGCGTGGCGATAGGACCGGGCGGTGATGGCGGCGTAATATTCGCTTTTGTTGCGGCCTTCCACTTTCAGGGAATCCATGCCGATGGCCAGATAGTCGTCGAGCTTGGGCATCAGGCACAGATCCTTGGCGTTCATGATGTAGGAACCGCGTTCGTCTTCTTCGATTTTCATCAACTCGCCGGGGCGGAATTCTTCTTCCAGGTAGAAATCGAATTCGTCTTTGTTGTCGGGCGTGATCTCGATCTCGCTGCCGTCCTTGCGGCGGGCCAGCACCTTGTAGCTCCAGCGGCAGCTTTGCGCGCAGTTGCCCTGGTTGGCACCCCTTTCAGCGAGGAAGTTGGACAGCAAACAGCGCCCGGAATAGGTCATGCACATGGCCCCGTGAACGAACGCTTCGAGCTTGATATCGGGGCATTTTTCACGGATTTCCGTCAATTCCTGAAAGCTGACTTCGCGGCCCAGCACACACAGGGACGCACCCTGCTTTTGCCAGCTTTGCACGGTCAGCCAGGAACACGCATTGGCCTGGGTCGACACATGAAGCTCCAGTTCCGGGGCGTGCTCGGCGACATAGTGGAAGACACCGGGATCGGAAATGATCAGGCCGTCCGGCTTGACCCGGCGCACGGTTTCAATAAATTTCGGAAGTTTTTCGATATCCCTGTTGTGGGTAAAAAGATTGAGGGTCAAATAAATGCGTTTGCCGCGGGAATGGACAAACCGCACCCCTTCGATCAGTTCTTCCAGGGTGAACGAAGACCGGGTCCGCAGGGACAGGTCCGGGGTGCCCGCATAGACCGCATCGGCGCCATACAGAATGGCCGTTTTCAGTTTCGACAGGGACCCGGCCGGCATCAGCAGTTCCGTGCGCGGGCGCGTTTTTTCGACGCTCATGGAGTCAATTTCCGTGCTATAGAATTTTTCAGGCCCCTTCATACATGCAAATGGAGCACCATACAAATGAGCCGATTGACCGCCCCGCAGGCGGGCCTTGGCCTGGCCGCCGAAATGCTGACCGGAACGTCCGGACCGGTGCTTGAAATTGGCCTTGGTAACGGTCGCACTTATGATCATCTGTTTCTAGGCGATATTCACGGTACCCTGCCTGGCATTATGGACCGCATCGGCCAACCGGCTGTGCTCGCTCATGCCGATATCGGTTCCGGTGATAAAACGGCAGATACGGCGACAGGGGCGTTCCTGGGCCGGGTGCTGTCGCCCCTGATGGCGAGCGGCGGTATCATGATTTGCGATCAGGATATGGCCTTGCCAGAATCCGACGTTCTGGCCTTACCCGAAGGGATCAATCCCGGACGCTATTATATGTATCGCATGAACAATGGCTAATCAGTTTCTGGTTTGCGAAGGACCCCGTTTACATGCTTAGATACAGCCAGCGAATGTGCCGGGTAAGTTGATTAATCAGCGTGGGCACAAACAGGGTGGAGTTCGGTTGTGCAGAGCATTCTAGAATTTGCGGGTTACGCGACCGTTGCGGGGGCATTATTGCACGCCGCGTTCGCCTCTATACAAGCCCTTGGCCGCTGGCGCAGGGAGGTCCGTGTCGGCCAGGCCGAACAGGAACTGTTTCGCAAACACGCCAAGGAAACCCTGCATATCGCCCAGGTTAACCGGGTCCGCGAACAGACCACCTGGAACGGCTATCGAAAGTTTTATATCGAGCGCAAGATCCCCGAACCTGGTGGCATTTTCTCGTTTTATTTAAAACCGCATGATAACCGACCCATTCCGCCATTCGAGCCGGGACAGTTTCTGACCTTTCGGTTGAAAATTCCCGGCGAGGTCAAACCCATCATCAGGTGTTATTCCCTGTCCGATTCACCGTTGGAGCGGGATTTTTACCGGGTATCGATCAAGAAAGTCCCGCCGCCACTGGATCAGCCTGATTTGCCGCCGGGATTATCATCAAACTTTTTCCATGATCATCTGAACGTTGGCGATGTCGTCGATGTGGCCGCTCCGAACGGTCATTTCTACATGAATACGAAATCCGAAAGACCCATTGTGCTGATCGGTGGTGGCATCGGTTTGACGCCCATGTTATCGATGCTGAACACCATCGTGCTATCGGAAAGCAAACGCGAAACCTGGTTCTTTTATGGCGTTCGCAACAAGACCGAACACGCCATGGCCGATTATTTGCGCTCCGTCGCCGAGCGGCACGACAACATCAACCTGGCGGTATGCTATAGCCAGCCGACGCAAGAATGTCGGCTCGGCGATGATTATCAGGTCGAAGGTTTCGTCAGCGTTGATCTGTTCAAGAAACTGCTGCCGTCCAATAACTATGAATACTTTGTCTGCGGGCCACCACCGATGATGTCGTCAATCACCAGCGGGCTCGAAGAATGGGGCGTTCCCGACGACGACATTAATTTCGAGGCATTCGGCCCGGCGACGGTCAAAAAGACCCCGGCGGCCGAACATTCCGATGCCACTGGCGGTACGCAAGTGACCTTTGGCATGTCCGGCAAGAGCGCCACCTGGCAGGGTGATGGCACCTCGATTCTTGAATTGGCTGAACAGAACGGCGTCGATATTGATTCTGGCTGCCGCGCCGGTAATTGCGGCTCCTGTGCGACCGCCATAAAAAGTGGCAAGATCAAATATATTTCCGAACCGGGAAGTCCTTTGGAAGAAGGCACTTGCCTTGTTTGTATTGCCGTCCCTGACGGTGATGTGACGTTAAATATCTGACAGACAAACGTATTTTTGGGAGAATAAAAACGATGAGTGAAACATCGGTGATCGGTAAAATTGGCAAAACTTTTTCGGCCCTGGCGCTGGCCGGGTTCATTGTCGCCGGACTTGCCACCGGACCGGCACTGGCGGCCATCGACCAGACGAAAATAGTTGGCCCGACGCAATGTACGGAATGTCACAAGGAAACCGGCGCAGTGTGGGAGGCGACGCCGCATTTCGAAACTTTCCGTAAAATGCCGCGAGATAAAAAAGCCCGCAAGATTGCCAAAAAGATGGGCTTCAAGCGCATCAAGGCCGGCAGCCTGTGTCTGGATTGCCATTTTACGTCTCAGCCCAAAGGCGACAAACTGAAACCCGTCGCCGGTATATCGTGCGAATCCTGCCACGGCGCCGGGGCCGATTTCATCAAGCTGCACAGTGGCTTCAGTGGCAAAAAGAAAGACCAGGAATCCGCCGAGGAAGCCCCGGAGCCGGAAGCCGCCAAAAAAGGCGCGACCCCCGAAGAAGACAAAAATGACGAACCTGACCAGCCTGACCAGCCGCCGGAAGAAGAAGTGGAAAAGCCCCTCAATTCATTCGCCGAAAAACAGCGCATTACCTTGTTGAAATTTTTAGGCGAGGCGCTGGAACAAATCCCC
>CBFDVE010000053.1:0-10971 GCA_965613205.1 uncultured Rhodospirillaceae bacterium | reverse complement strand
ATCTGGGGGTTGGACAAATCGTTGATCGAGGGGGAAATTTCGAGCGAAACCCCTTCGCGCATTCTTGACATGTGTGAAATCGGGCCAATTTTGACTGGAGACACAAAAGCGTTGAAAAACGGCGCTCCGGTCAAGGCGATGCTGATCCAGAACACCAACCCCATGAACGTCGCCCCGGACCTGAGCCTGGTCAGCCGGGGCTTCGCCCGCGATGACCTGTTCACCTGTGTGCACGAACAGTTCATCACCGACACGGCGAAAATGGCCGACATTGTCCTGCCCGCCACCATGTTCATGGAACACCACGATATTTATCAGGGCGGTGGCCATCAGCATATTATTATGGGCCCAAAGGCGGTCGAACCACAGGGCCAGTGCCGCTCCAACCACGAAGTCATTTGCGCTTTGGCCAGTCGGCTGGGGGCCGAACATCCGGGTTTCAACATGACCGCCCAGGAACTGATTGACTGGACCCTGAAAGCATCGAACCGGAATATGGACGGGCAAAAGTGGCTCGACTGCCAGCCTGACTTCGACACCTCTCATTACTTAAATGGTTTCTGCCACGACGATGGCAAGTTTCATTTCCGGGTTGATTGGGCGGCCATGGCCGGGCAGGGGGTGGTCATGCCGGACGGTCTTGATACCCTGCCGGAGTTGCCCGATCACTGGGACGCCATCGACAGCGCCACGCCAGACAAGCCATTCCGTCTGGTCACCGCCCCGGCGCGCAACTTTCTCAATTCCACCTTTACCGAAACGGCCACGTCACGGGCCAGGGAATCCGGCCCGCGCCTGAAAATTCATCCGGACGATATTAAACAACTTGGCCTGGGCACATTGGCCCGCATGGGCAACGACCGGGGATCGGTCCTGATCGATGTGGAAGTGTTTGACGGAGTCAACCGGGGCGTGGTTATTGTCGAAAGCGTCTGGCCCAACAACGCCTTCCGCGAAGGCATGGGCATTAATGTCCTGACCGGTGCTGCTTTTCACGACACCGCCGTGTGGGTTAGAAACATTTCTCGATCCGATCCAGGGTCGCCATAGCCGGTAATATCTGGGCGACGGAAGCGTTTGGTTCCCGGCCTTCGGCGATGGCGGCGAAAAACTCCCGGTCTTCCAGTTCGATGCCGTTCAGGGAAACGCCAATGTCGGAAAGATCAATCTTGTTGCCATTGCCGTCTTCCAGATCATCATAGCTGGCCACATAGGTGCCGTTGTCGCAGATGTAGCGGAAGAAGGTGCCGAACGGTCCGTCGTTATTGAATGACAATGAAAGCGTAAACAGTGCTCCTGTGGGAACTTTTAAGAGCACGTTCATATCCATGGCGATGCCCAGGTCCGGATGATGAGGACCTTCCAGCGCATGAACTTGCGAGGCCTGATCCGCGTGGAGCTCGGTTGGGGTCGACAGGATCACCGCGTCGACGTCATCCCTGGCCAGACTTTCGGCCAGGTCGGTGGTGGCGTGGGGGATATTGCGCACATTGGCAAGGGCCCGAATTTTATCCTCGTTGCGACCCATGACCGAGGTCACCCGGACCCCGTCAATGGCCGCGATGGCGTCCAGATGTTTTAACCCAAACGCACCATAAGCACCGGCAACGCAGACTCTCATAACGAATTCTCCTGATCCGAAGGGAGCCATATTTTAGGGGAAATGGGTGCAACCACATACCCCGGAAGTTGGAATATTTGCCATCACCGGGAGGGATGATCTAATACATAGCGTAATTCCGGCCCCCTTCGCAACGCAAGCCCCGCAGTCAAACGACAGGATTTAAGGAATGGCGGTGGGTGAGAGATTCGAACTCTCGATGAGCTTTCACCCATGCTGGTTTTCAAGACCAGTGCATTCAACCGCTCTGCCAACCCACCGGCGGCCAACAGATGCCAGAACGGGCGCAAAATGTCGAGAGGATTTAGCCAATTCAACCTCGGCGCTGTTTGCGGATTTCCCGCACACTATCGGCGCTGTAGATCGCCAACGCCAGCCAGATAAAGCCAAATGTGATGGCATGGGCCGTGGAAAAGGGCTCATCGTAGACCATCACGGCCAGCAAGAAATGACCGGTCGGGGCGATGTACTGGAAAAAACCGAGGCTGCCCAGACGCATTCTTTTCGCCGCCAGGGCGAACAGCACCAGAGGAGTCGCCGTCATCAGGCCGGCAAAGGCGAGCAGGGCATCCATGTTCAGGCTGACCCGCATAAACGTGCCGGTGCCCTCAACATCCACATAAATCAGGTAGGCCAGCGCCACGGGCAGGACAATCAGGGTTTCGACGAATAATCCGACCGTCGCCCGGACCTCGGCAACTTTGCGCACCAGTCCGTACAATCCAAATGAGACGGCCATGGTCAGCGCGATCCAGGGTTGGCTACCGCTTTGAAATATCAGGTTGCCGACGCCGACAAGGGCGGTCAGAACCGCGACCATTTGCCATCGCCGCAGTCGTTCTTTCAGAAACACCACCCCCAAAGCGACGCTGACCAGCGGGTTGATGAAATAACCCAGGCTCGATTGCAACACCATGTTGTTGGAAACGGCCCAGATGAAAACCAGCCAGTTGAGGGTAATCAACAGGGCGCTCAGGGTCAGCAAGCCGAGAAGTTTGCGATTGCAAAAGACAATAATGATTTCTTTGGTGCGCCGGGTCAGAACCAACAAAATAGCCAGCAAGACCACCGACCACAGGACCCGGTGTGACAAAACTTCGAACGGTGGCAGGGCCGATACCGACTTGAAGTAGATGGGAAAAACACCCCACAGGGAAAACGCCGTAATGGCGAAAAAAGCCCCCAGATAGGATGGGTTGGCGGGCGCATTGTTCATGGCACCAATATCTTCCGCCGACCCGTCCGCAAGCCCACCCAGGCATTTCCGGCGACCGCCACAATGACAATACCGCCGCCAATGAAGGTCATCGTCGGAATGACCTCTGCCACTCCGATCCAGACCCAGATCGGCCCGAGCACGGTTTCAATCAGCGACAGCAGGGCGATTTCGGCGGCCGGGGCATGACGGGCACCACCGAAAAACAGGACCATGGATACGGGAACGACGATGCCCCCCATCAGCATCAGATATTTGATGTCGGCAAATGGCACCAGGGCCGGACTGGCCAAGGGTAGTACGATCAGCGCGACGAGCAATCCAGACAGGCAATAAGCCTGGGGAATCACATCCTGCCCCTTGTATTTTCGCAGCAAAACCAAATTCAGCCCCATCAGGAACGCCGTCACCAGGGCGATAACATCACCGATGCCGCTGCCTTTGCCCAGGGACCCTGAAAAAATCACGACAATACCGATAAAGGCCAGGAAAATGGATATCCCGGTCCGTCGTTTGACTCTTTCGCCGATCATCAACCAACCGAGAACGGCGCCGAAAAACGGCATGGTGGCCAACATAACCAGCACATTAGCGACCGATGTCAGGGCGATGGCGGCGACAAAAGTGATATTGTTCGCGGTCATCAGGCCCGTGGCGATTAACCCGGCCCGGCCCATATTGGTGAAAATCCCCCATAAACCCTGCCGGTGGCGCACGGCCAGATAGGCCAGCAGCGCCAGGAAGATGAAGAGCGAGCGAAAGAACAGCACATCCCAGAAAGATGAGCCTTGCGAAACCATGCGCAGCAGCAGGGTGTCGGGGCTCAGAATGAGCATTCCCAAGGCCGACATGGCAATGCCCCGGCCATATGTATCGCTATCAGGTTCAGACATGACCGGGTCCCACACCCCCCTGGCACGGCTTATTGTTGAAGGCATTTGCCGTTACCCGGTTACGGAGTTAATCTATTATCAATAAAATAGCTACCTTATGAGGAATTATGGTTGAGGGAATATAATGGCTCGCCTGACGATCGCGCCCGCCGTGCTGGTTTTTATGTGCTCTCTGAGCGCTGCCAATGCGGCTGACGTTAATTGCCAGGACGTGCACGCCGCCGTCTTTATGGACGAACCGGTGGAACTGCAACAGTTGATCGCCCACGGGGCCGACATGGAATGCCGCGATGCGATCAATCAGACACCTTTGATTACCGCCACGGACGGCGCCAGTATTCAATCATTTTCGATTTTGCTGACGCGAGGGGTCAACATTCACGCCCGCGATGAAATCGGCCAGACCGCGCTGGACAAGGCTCGTGAAAAACTGGCCTTTTTCGATATGAAGGGCGGCGAGACCTATCGCAGGCTGTATCAGCAAATGATCAAAATGCTGGTCGCCAGCGAAGCCGCCCGTTAATAGAAACGGATGTTTTTCTATTTGTCGAAAATTCTCTGGTTCCTGGTCAATCCGGCTAACCTGCTGCTGATCGCCCTGGTTATCGGTTTTGTTCTGCTGCTGACCCGGCGCACCCGAACCGGACGCCTGATCCTGGGGTTATGCGTTGGCACCGCCTTGTTCATGGCCACCGTACCGGTCGGTAAATCGATGATGATGACCCTGGAAAACAGGTTCCCCATCAATCGCCAGTTGCCCGAAAAAGTGGATGGAATCATTGTCCTTGGCGGCGTTGTCAACGAAATCGTGACCCAGTCCCGTGGTCAGCTTACCGTTGGCGGTGGGATCTCGAGGCTGATCGAATTTTCGGCGCTATCGAAGAAATTTCCACAGGCAAAACTCGTCTTTACAGGTGGTTCCGGAAAATTGCTCAGCCAAAACATCAAGGAGGCCGATGTGCTGGAGCCGTTGTTGCTGATCCTGGGTATTGATGTCAGTCGGGTGATTTATGAAAACAAATCGCGCAATACCTATGAAAACGCCACCCTGACCAGATCACTGGTCGATCCGGGGCCGGGCGAGACCTGGATACTGATCACGTCGGCCTTTCACATGCCCCGGTCCATGGGTGTTTTTCGCCAGGCCGGATGGAACATCATTGCCTATCCTGTCGATTACAATTTTGCCACTGATGAAACCCTGTCGCCCGCCTTCGACCTGCTCGGCGGCCTGAATTCCCTGTCGGCGGGATTGCACGAATGGCTGGGTCTGGCGTTCTATCGATTGACCGGTAAAACAGACAGTTTTTTCCCGGCCCCTTAGGGTCAGACGATTGCCCCATCGGGTGGCCTGTGGCAGAAGTGTAGATGTTGGGTGCGAATCAATTATTTCGGTGGGCGAGGAGGGCGTATGAGGATCATTATCAGGCTTGGCGTTATCGCCGTGTCGCTATTGGCAATGGCCCCGGTTGCCATCGCCGAAGTCCCTTTCGAGCAATGGCTCGGTGACCTCAGGGAAGAGGCGAGAGCCGGTGGTATCCGCCCGGAAATTCTCGACCAGGCTCTCGGCAATATCGTCGCCATCCCCAGAGTGCTTGAGCTGGACCGCAAGCAACCGGAATTCACCCTGACGTTCAGGCAATACCTGAGCCGGGTGGTGCCGAGATCCCGCGTCAAAAAAGGCCGCAAAAAATTTGCCGAGAACAAGGCGTTGCTGGAAGAAATCGGTGCCAAATACGGTGTTCAGCCGAAATACATCGTCGCCTTCTGGGGTATCGAGACGGACTTTGGCCGGATCACCGGCGGCTTCAAGCTGATCCCGGCCCTGGCCACCCTGGCCCACGACGGTCGGCGCAGCGCCTATTTCCGCAAAGAACTGCTCAACGCCCTGAAAATACTCAACCAGGACCACATTAGAGCCAAAGACATGGTTGGCTCGTGGGCCGGCGCCATGGGCCAGAGCCAGTTCATGCCGTCGTCTTTCCTTAAATTCGCGGTCGATCATGATGGCGACGGGCGCAAGGATATCTGGACCACAAAAGCCGATGTGTTCGCCTCGGCGGCCAACTATCTGTCCCGGTCTGGCTGGAAAGGTGATCAGACCTGGGGCAGGGCGGTCCGCCTGCCGGATGGTTTCGATGTCAAACTGGCCGACCTGAAACTGCGCAAGAAAATCAGTCAATGGCAAAAACTGGGCGTCCGGCGTGCCGATGGCAGCGACCTTCCCAGCCGCGATTTAAGCGCATCAATCAGGCTGGTCGATGGCCCCGGCAGCCCGGCCTATATGGTTTATGATAATTTCCGCACCATCATGAAATGGAACCGCTCGACCTATTTCGCCGTCGCCGTCGGCACCCTGGCCGAGAAAATCGGTGCGCCGTAGCCTGGGCCTTTAACAGATGTTTTACCATTTTATCCTACCTTCTGGACGGCGTGCTTGCAGGGTGGGGAATTCATGATCAAAAATTGGCTGGCAATCGCTTTCCTGGCGCTTTTCCTGAGCGCCTGTGCCGAGACGCAATTTATCGCCCAGACGGTAAAATCCATCGGCAAAACCCAGGAAAAAAAACAGGTTGATGCCGCCAAAGGCAGCTACAAGATTGGCAAGCCCTACCAGGTCAACAACGTCTGGTATTATCCCAAGGAAGATTTCGACTACGACCAGACCGGTATAGCGTCCTGGTACGGGGCCAAGTTTCACGGTCGTAAAACCGCCAATGGCGAAATATTCGACATGAACGAGATTTCTGCGGCCCACAAAACCTTGCAGATACCGAGTTGGGTGCGGGTCACTAATCTTGAAAACGGGCGCTCTTTGAACATCAGAATCAACGACCGGGGTCCTTATGCCCATGGCCGCATTATCGACCTGTCCCGCCGCGCCGCCCAGCTTCTGGGTTTTCAAAAGCAAGGCACGGCGCGGGTCAGGGTCAAAATTCTGGCCGATCAAAGCCGCGCGGTGGCGACCCGCATCAAAGGCCAGACTGAACTGGCCAGTATCGGCTCTCCGATTACCGTTGACAGCCTGCCCAAACCAAAAGTCAGCAGTGAAGCCTTACCAGTCCTGGGCAGCCAGGAAATTGAAGTACCGACATCGGTGGCCCCGCCGCCGCCGCCGCCGAAGTCGGCAGCCATATCAACCACCGAATTGCCATTCCCCGGCAGTGGTATTGTCACCGTCGAGCCGGTATCGCCGACCAATGTCTATATTCAGGCCGGGGCCTTCGCCAATTATGAAAATGCCAACCGGGTGCGGGCCCGGCTTTACAACGTGGGCCCGGTCAGGATATCGCCGGTACTGATCAACGGGCGTGACCTGTTCCGCGTAAGGGTCGGCCCGATGGCCTCAATCGATGCCGCTGATCGCATGTTGGAACGGGTCATTGAAGCGGGCTACACCGATGCCAGGACTCTGGTCGATTGATCTTTTGACTGACGTTTCCAAGGGGCTTGTTTTAGCGCTATAATCAATCCAGATTCTAAACTTTATCAGGCCACGTTCATGTCTTTTGCCTTTCCAACTCTTGCCCGGCGATCCCTGCCGCTGCTCGCTGTCGCCTTTTTGCTGGCCCAACCGGTACAATCCAGGGCCATTGAAACCATTGCCCGTGAAGCGGTGATGATTGATATGCAGACCGGCACCCTGCTGCTCGATAAAAACGCCACCGTGTCCATGCCGCCGGCCTCTATGAGCAAACTGATGACCGTTTACATGGTGTTCGAGCGTCTGCGTGACGGTCGCCTGTCTTTGGATGACAGCTTCACGGTCAGCGAAAACGCCTGGCGCAAGGGCGGCACCAAAAGCGGCAGTTCGACCATGTTCCTGGAACCGGGCAAACGGGTGCGGGTGGAAGATTTACTGCGCGGCATCATTGTCCAGTCGGGCAACGATGCCTGTATTGTCGTCGCCGAGGCCCTGTCAGGCAGCGAGGAAGCCTTCGCTGCCGAAATGACCGAAAAGGCCCGGGAAATTGGCCTGCTCAATTCGACCTTTGCCAATGCCACCGGCTGGCCCGATGAAAACCAACGCATGACGGCGCTGGACCTGGCCTTGCTGGCCCGCAAGACAATCCAGGAATTCCCTGAATATTATCACTATTATTCTGAAAAAAGCTTTGTTTACAACGGTATAAAACAGTCCAACCGAAACCCCTTGCTGTATAAGGACATGGGTGCGGATGGGCTTAAAACCGGCCACACGGTTGAATCCGGATACGGCCTGACCGGCACCGCCATACGCGACGGTCGCCGATTGATTCTGGTCGTCAACGGCTTGCCCAGCAAGAAAGCACGGTCGCGGGAACCGGAACGGCTGCTGGAATGGGGCTTCCGGGAATTTGACAATTACGCCCTGTTAAAAGCCGGGGACAAAATCGAAGACGCCATGGTCTGGCTCGGTAAAGAGGCGACAGTGCCGTTGATTGTTGAAAACGATCTGACCGTGACCCTGGCGAAAAAATCCCGCCGCAATATGAAGGCGACGGTGACTTACGAAGGCCCGGTTCCGGCCCCCATCACCAAGGGCACCAGGCTGGCTACGTTAATATTCACCGCCCCGGAAACCGAGCCCATTTCAATTCCCCTGGTGGCCGCTAACGATGTCGAACAACTGGGCCTTGTCGGTCGCCTGATGGCGGCGTTTCAGTCCATTGTCTGGGGCGGATCGTGACCCCCGTGTGGCGATATGTTTATTACCTTTGAAGGCGGCGAGGGGGCTGGCAAATCGACCCAGGTGGAACTGCTGGCCGGGCGTTTGCGCCAGCGGCATCAGAATGTCCTGACCAGCCGGGAACCCGGCGGTGCGCCGGGGGCCGAAGTCATTCGCAATCTGCTGGTCAACGGCGCCACCGACCGCTGGACGCCGCTGTCTGAAGCTTTACTTAACTACGCCGCCCGGGCCGAACACCTGGACAAGACGATCAGACCGGCCTTGAGCCAGGGTGCGACCGTGATCTGTGACCGTTTTTATGATTCAACCACGGCCTATCAGGGCTACGGCCATGGCCTGGACCTGGCCATTCTGGATCAAATCAGGCAAGCGGTGCTGGGCAATTTAGAACCCGACCTGACCCTGATCCTGGACCTGCCTTTGCAGATGGGGCTGGAGCGGGCGTTGGCCCGTGGCGGCGGCGAGGACCGCTATGAACGCATGGGCACGGACTTCCACCAACGTCTGCGCCAGGGGTTTTTGGCCATTGCCACCAATGAACCGGACCGGTGCGTGGTCATTGATGCCGCCCTGGGCATCGAGGCGATGGCCGATAACATCTGGCAGGTTACCGTCGAACGCCTGGGCCTGGCCCCGTCATGAATGCCAAGGCCGTTGTCGCCGATCAACCCGCCCTTTATCCGCAGCCCCGCGACAATCCGCAATTCACCGGCCACGACGGAGCGGAAAAAATCCTGCTCGACGCCTTCAACGGCAAACGGCTGCCCCACGCCTGGTTGATCACCGGGCAGCGCGGCATCGGCAAGGCGACCCTGGCCTACCGCTTCGCCCGCCATGTGCTGAGTGTGGGCGGTGAGGCATCATCATTGTTTGGCGATAGCGCACCGGTGAGCGACATGTATGTGGCCCCGACCGACCCGGTGTTTCTGCGCATGGCCAGCCACGGGCACGCCGATTTCCTGTCTATTGAGCCGACCGTCAATGCGAAAACCAAGAAAATGCGAACCGAAATCGTCATCGACGACGTTCGCGCAATCGGTGGATTTTTTTCCCTGACCCCGGCGGAAGGCGGCTGGCGAGTGGTGGTCATCGACAGCGCCGATGAGATGAACCGTAATGCCGCCAATGCGGTGCTGAAAGCCCTCGAAGAACCACCGAAAAAAGCCCTGATCCTGCTGGTCTCTCACGCGCCGGGCCGCCTGTTGCCGACCCTGCGGTCGCGCTGCCGCAAGCTGGCCTTAAAACCCCTGGCCGATGATACGGTCGAAGTATTACTGAAAAACGCCTACCCGGAATTGCCGCCGCAAGATGCGCTCGAACTGGCCCACCTGTCCGACGGCAGTATCGGCCGGGCGCTGGAATTGCAGGATCAGGGCGGGCTCGTTCTGTACCGGGAACTGATGACGCTGCTGGGATCATTGCCCGATCTGGATATTTCCGCCCTGCATACGTTGGCGGCGAAAATCGGCAAAGCCGGGGCCGACCGGGCGTTCATCACATTTGGCGACTTGCTGCGCGCCTGGCTGGGCCGGCTGATCCTGTCCTTGTCGAAAGGAGGCGGGGCAGGGGACACCGAACAGGTCTTGTTTGATCGCCTGGCAACCCTCGGCAGCCTTGATCGCTGGCTGGAGGTATGGGACAAGAGCAATCATTTGCTGGCCCGCACGGACGCGATCAATCTGGACCGGCGGCAAGTGACCATTCAAATCCTGCTGGCGCTGGCAACTGCGGCCCGGCAAACGCCCTGAGGAACTTTTCCGTTCATGCCCAAAACACCTTTCTACGTGACCACGCCCATTTACTACGTCAACGATGTGCCCCACATCGGCCACGCCTATACCTCGTTGGCGTGCGATGTGCTGGCCCGTTTCAAGCGGCTCGATGGCTATGATGTGAAATTCCTGACCGGCACCGATGAACACGGCCAGAAGGTGGAAAAGTCGGCCCTGGACGCGGGCATTGATCCGCAAACCTTCACCGATAATGTCTCTAAATCCTTCCGCGACCTGGCCGATTTCATGAATTTCAGCCACGACGATTTCATCCGCACCACGGAACCTCGCCACAAGAAAGCCTGTCAGGACCTGTGGCAAAAACTGATCGACAAGGGCGAAATATACCTGGGCTCCTACGCCGGTTGGTACGCCGTGCGTGACGAGGCGTTCTACGACGAAGGAGAATTGACAGACGGCCCCGATGGCAAAAAAACAGCGCCTTCGGGAGCGCAAGTGGAATGGGTCGAAGAACCCAGTTATTTCTTCAAGCTCTCTGATTGGGGTGACAAGTTGCTGGCCCATTACGACGCCAACCCGGATTTCATCGCGCCCAAGTCCCGCCGCAACGAAGTGACCAGTTTCATCAAGGGCGGCCTGCGCGATTTGTCGGTCTCGCGCACCACGTTTAAGTGGGGCGTGCCGGTGCCGGGCGATGATGATCACATTATGTATGTGTGGCTCGATGCCCTGACCAACTATATCACCGGCGTCGGCTATCCCGATCAGGACAGCGACGACTACACGACATATTGGCCCGCCGACCTGCACATGGTGGGCAAGGATATTTTGCGCTTTCA
>CBFDVE010000052.1:0-10978 GCA_965613205.1 uncultured Rhodospirillaceae bacterium | reverse complement strand
AAGACACATGCCATACTAGAAATTTCTGATCACTCGCTTTATGCTGCTACCTCCATTGCTACTCAATGAAGCCTGTCGAGAATTTTGTATTATTCTGACCATAGCACCTAGCTGAAAGGAGCCGATATCTGATTTATACCTAACTTCGTTTATCATCTTGGTCAAGCAATCGAAGAATTGTTTCGCAGCTAGGCCGTGGCCTCAATTGATCGCAATTCACGATTAAATTTGCAAGATTTAGTAGCCCTATGTTTCTCAAAAAATCAAACGCCATCGTCCTGAGTGATTGTCTCGGAATTCAAAAACTTGTAGCTAGATCGCCGGAACGTCAATTAACGACGATCCTTTACCATCAATTTTTCTTCGGCGAGGAAAACCGGGACATTGCGCGCGACCGGTTGAAGCGGCAATGCGAATGGCTGGTCGATTCCTATTCCCCAGTCACGGCCACTCAGGCCGTAAACTCCCTCGGTCGGAATGACTTATCAGGATATTCTCTGTTGGTCACAATCGATGACGCCAAACTTCAGGTTCTTGATGTTCTCGATATATTCGAGTCTTTCGAGATACCGCTGGTGTTGTTTGTTTGTCCCGGTTGGTCGGATCGCGGCAATCCGATTGATGAAAGCACGGCGTTGATGCGTGCTGTTGCGACGCTCCATTGGTATGATGGTCCGGCAGTGACAATCGAATCGGGCGGGCTTTCGGTGCAAATCGAAACCGGCATGAACACCAAAGTGATCGACAAGGTTTTGGAGGCGGCAGAAAATGACGCTCAATTTTCTGCCGTTGAATTAGCAGAATCGCTGGATCGCGTCATGCCGGGATCTGTGCGCCAGGTCTGCAACTGGTCGGAAATCACAGATCTGGCTTCGCGGGGGGTCGAGATTGGCTCCCATGCCGTGTCTCATGTTCGATTGGCGGGGCAGTCGGACCGGCGACTTAGGTACGAAATATCGGAATCAAAAAAAGCCCTTTCGGCAAAGATTGGGACTTGCGCCCATTTTGCCTATCCATACGGTGATCCCGGTACGTTCGATGAAAGAACGGTCGAAGCGCTGCGCCAGTCTGGATACTCGGATGGTTTTATCACCAGAGTCGGCTTTGCTAACGGCAGCATCGACCCCTGCGAGCTGCCGCGGATTACCATGCCGGAAGCCGTCATGGGGCAGGCGGAATTCCGGGCAAGAGTTCGCGGTGGCGGAATTCCATTCTCCGTCATTAAGAAATTTGTCTCCTAATGCCGCTCTTTATTTACTAACCAAATGGTAGGTGTTATGCGAACCGAAATTCACACCAGCCACGAGAGCGTAACTGATCTCGAAACCATATGGTTGGAAGCAACGCGATCTGGTTCTTTCCATGCCGGTGCATATGCGGACTATACGGAGCTGACGGGTGTCGCCCGGGAAAAGCTACGGATTGCGGTGCTAAGGTCGGAAAATGGCGGGCGAGCGGTCATTGCCCCGTTTACTCTTGGTAAGAGAAAAAAGAAGTTCTCAGTCGGCGAAAGACATTTGTTCAGCCTTGGTGTGGATACCCTGGCGCTCTATTCGCAATGGCTGATGCAGCAGGCCAGCGAAGATCAGATCGGTGAGATTTTTTATGCCCTTGAATCTAACACGGAATTTGATTGGGTCGATCTCGGTGAAATTCCCATTGGATCACATCTGCACAATTCATTAGGCAAACTTGGCTGGCGCTGGATCGTTTCAGAACGCAGCCGCAAAGCATCAAAACGATGGTTGATCGATTTTCCTGACGATTTTGATGCCTATCTTCAAACACTCAAATCCAAGACACGGCAGTCAATAAAACGGAAAATGCGAAAGCTGGAAAACAAATTTTCTCTCGATTTAGAGATCATAACCAAAACCAAAGACATAGAGAGGTTTCTTCAGGAAGGGGAAAAAATCAGCCGGACGACCTATCAGTGGAATGTGGGGCAAAAGCTCCGCAACGACGAAGAAACCCGTTCAAAATTCGCAAGCCAGTGTGAAAGAGGCATCTTGCGGTGTTATCTGTTGTCCATCAATGGGCGACCGGGTGCGTTTCTGCGCGGCACCATCGAGAACGGTATTTACAATTACGAAACGCCAGGGTTCGATCCAGAATTTCGCAAGGATTCAGTTGGCAATGTCATGTTGATGTATGCTGTTCGAGAATTGATCGAAAATACTAATTGTAAGGTTTTCGATTTTGGCACCGGCGGTGACGAAACAGGGTACAAATCGACTTTCGGCACCCGATCCATCGATTGTACATACATCGAACTGGGTCGCCGCACCAGTTTTCGCGCCAATATTGTCGCTGGGCTACAATACACCCTCAACAAGGCAAAGAACGTGCTAAACAAGATTTTGGGGCAGGGAACGTTACGCCGGAAAATTAAGGCAGCAATCCGGAAATTTGGTGAGTAGAAGTGATATCTTCATGGGTTGTTTGAAGTGTTCCTGTCATTGTAGGAATATAGTAAAGTGGGACTATCTAAATCATATTGTCGAGACCAACTACCTGATTTTTATCGTGTTATGAAGAATGTAATTTAATTATTTGGAAATTCACGATATGGAGAATTTTTGCCCATGCTGTGGCGGAACGTCTACTTTCGGTACGTCAATCCCGAAAGATTGGCGTCGGCCTAAAGTCGAACAATCATATAGAATTACAGAATGTGAATTGTGTGGTTATGGCTTTGTTTTTCCGCGCCCTGAGCCTGACGAAGTTCCAAGTTTTTACATTTTGGACGATTATTATACCCACCAGATAGCCGGGCTCCAACAAACAGACGGCAAGTTCTCGTTCCTAAAAAGGCTGCGGTATCATCTTGCTTGGAGATTGGACAATGGAAAAGAACCTTCAAGTGAATGGTGGACTGAAACGTTAGGCCCCAAATCTCTCACAGTATTGGAAATTGGCTGTGGGAATGGGCGTCACCTGAAGATGCTCGAAGGATTGGGGCATCAAGCCCTGGGGATCGAGCCGGATCGACAAGCCGCAGAAACGGCAATAAGCAATGGTTGCACCGTATACATCGGGTCGGCGGAAAATATACCCGGCGAAGTTCAAGGAAAGAAATTTCAAGTTGTCATCATGAGCCACGTACTAGAGCACACTCTTGATCCAACAACGGCTCTCGTCAATGCAAGAAAGCTACTTGCAGATGATGGACGTTTTATTGTCGAAGTGCCAAACAACGACTCACTTGGTCGCCAGGTTATGGGCATGTACTGGGCGTGGTTGGATGTTCCAAGGCACCTGAATTTCTATGGAATTGAAAGCCTGAAAAAAGCTTGTGTTAATTCTGGCTATAAAATCATCAAAACCGAATATAGGGGTTATTTTCGCCAGTTTTCACAGAATTGGTTGGCTATCGAAAATCAGATTTACCGCGCATTTAAGAATGATGAAAACGGAAAATTAGCGGATGCCAGATATTGGAATTTGTTTTTTAGAAGTGCTTTTTCAAGCCCGAAACGAAAATATGATTCTGTGCGGCTAATCTTGAGAAAATCTGTCTGAACTGAAGAAGACGGCTTATTTCGATGCCAATATGTAGTCTGATAAAACAGTTTACTGACCAACAAGCCTTTGGCCCCGCAAATATCCGATAATATTCTCCGCCGCCTCGTCCGGGTTCATCTCCGCCGTTGGAATAACGATCTCCGCATGTTCCGGGGCTTCGTAGGGTGAATCGAAACCGGTGAAGTTCTTGATCTCGCCGGCCCTGGCTTTTTTGTACAGACCTTTAGGGTCGCGCGCTTCGCACACTTCCAAAGGCGCATCGACGAAGACTTCGATGAACTCGCCATCTTCCATCAGTTCCCTGGCCATGCGTCGTTCGGCCCTGAACGGCGAGATGAAGGAGACCAGGCAGATCAGTCCGGCGTCGATCATCAGCTTCGAGGTTTCCGCCACCCGGCGGATGTTTTCGACCCGGTCGGCATCGGTAAAGCCCAGGTTCTTGTTCAGGCCATGGCGCACGTTGTCGCCATCCAGCGTATAGGTGTGCCGGCCGGCCTCATGAAGTTTTTGTTCGACCAGGTTGGCGATGGTTGATTTGCCCGAGGCCGACAGGCCGGTGAACCACAGCACGGCTGGCTTTTGTTCTTTCATGTTTGATCTGGCGGCCTTGTCGATGCCCAAGGCCTGCCAGTGGATGTTGTCGGCCCGGTAAAGGCCGTACTGAATGGTGCCGGTGGCCACCGTCTGGTGGCTTTCCCTGTCGAGCAGGGTGAAACATCCGGTGATCCGGTTTTCCTCGAACGGGTCATAGGGAATGGGGCCGGCCACGGCCAGGTTGCACGCCCCGGTTTCGTTCAGGCGCATGATTTTGGCGGCGTCCTGCTCTAGCGTTTGCGAATTAACGATATGGCGAATATCGGTGATCGACGCCGCCACCACGCGTTCACCCATTTTCAGCAGGTACGGGCGCGACGGCAGCAACGGGGCCTCATCCTGCCACAGCAAGTTGATTCTGAACTGATCGGATAGTTGCGCCCGATCATCAATTTTGCAGATGATATCGCCGGTGCTGACATCCAGGTGAGACTCTATTTCCAGAGTGGTCCGGTCATTGCCGGTGATCAGGTTTTTTATCTTTCCGGTTCCGGCAGTGGGCAGGGCAACGATGCCCTCGCCTTTGTTGACAGAGCCGCCGACGACCATTCCGGTCACGGTGTCACCATCGATACCTTCGACCAGAAACCGAAATGGCCCGGATGAGGCCGGGCTGTCACCCGCGCCCTGTTCGGTCAGGGCCGCCAGCGACGGCCCCTGATACCAGGTCAAGCCGTCATCGTTATCGGTGTTACCGATGCCGGAGGGAACGCCGGACCCGATTTCAAGGCCAAGGGCCTCGCCACGGGCGCTGATTTTTTCGTCTATCTCGTCGAAAATATCTTGCGAAAATTCCACCAGATCCATTTTGCTGACGACACAGATGGCGCGGCTTACGCCCAACACTTTCAGGGCCAGACATTGCCGGAAAATATCGTCGCTCAGACCAAAGCGGGCATCGATAACAACCACGGCTAAATCCGAGTTCAAGGCCGCACTGGCCAGGTCGGCCATACTATTTTCAGAACCGGGGATGTCCAGGATGGCGAAATTTTTCCCATCTTGCAGCCGGTTGGCAATGGTTGTTTTTCCGGCACCGCTGCCGCCGCACACGACCAGTCGTTTCATAATTTTTAAATACCCGTTTCTGTTGATGCTTCGGTGTAACATTCCATGCCGACCCACCCCTGTCATTAAAAATTTAATCGAGCTATGCTCTCGATTGATCAACGACCTTACAGACAACGCGAGGATTCCCAACGTGACATTCCCGGATCAGAAATATCCCGCCATCGACGCCTTTAGCGATGACTATTTCGCCGCTTATGGAAAAAGCGCCGGGTCTGTTGACCGGCAACGACTGGCCCAGGCGGCGGCCCTGCTGGGCCAGGCCTACGTTCGCGGGGCCAATGTTTATACCTGCGGCAATGGCGGCTCGGCGGCGATTTGCAACCATCTGGTCTGCGATCACCAGAAGGGCATTCAAACCGATACCGATGTGTTGCCCCGTGTTCATTCGCTAAGCGCCAACATCGAAATCATCACCGCCATCGCCAACGATATTTCCTACGATGACATTTTTGTTTTTCAGTTGCGTTCCATGGCTCAGGCCGGGGATGTGCTGATCACCGTGTCATCATCCGGTGAGTCGGAAAACGTCGTGCGCGCCGTGCAGTGGGCACGCGACAACGATGTCGATGTGATCGCCATGACCGGCTTCGCCGGCGGGCGCTCGGCCCAACTGGCGACCCTGAATTTACATGTGGATGGCGATAACTACGGGGTGGTCGAAGATGTCCATCAATCGCTGATGCATATTCTGGCGCAATATCTGCGTCTGCAACAGATGAGCGAAGATCTGATCAGGGACCGGAAGTTTTAATCCTCGCTCATATCATTGGGCGTCTCAGGGGGCGGCGACGCGATCTGTTCCGGGGTGGGCGCGGCAGCGATCGACGATCCCAGCCCGGTCGCGGTCACGGTCACCCGCATGGTTTCGTCCAGGCTTGACTCAAACGTACTGCCGAAAATAATCAATGAGTCCGGGTCGATTTCCTTGCGCACCCGATTGGTCGCCTCGTCCACTTCGATCAGGGTCATGTTGTCGCCGCCGGTGATGTTGATCAGAACCCCCTCGGCCCCGCGGATCGACGATATATCCAGCAGCGGGTTGAAAATGGCGGCTTCGGCGGCCTGAATGGCCCGGTCGGGTCCGCTCGCCTCGCCGACCCCCATCATGGCCCGGCCCCGGCATTGCATGACCGTTTTAACGTCGGCAAAATCCAGGTTGATCAGGCCGGGTAAAACGATCAGGTCGGTGACCGAACGGATGGCATGATACAGCACCCCGTCGGCCCGGTTGAAGGCCTCGGCGAAGGTGGTTTTGCTGTCGATCACCCGAAACAGATTCTGGTTCGGAATAACGACCAGGCAATCGACATTTTCTTCCAGGGTTTTCAGGCCTGCCAGGGCCGTCCGCATCCGGCGGTCGCCTTCGAAATCAAATGGGGTGGTCACCACCCCGATGGTCAGGGCCTGTTGTTCCCGCGCCGCCCGGGCGATCACCGGGGCCGCCCCCGTGCCGGTGCCGCCGCCCATGCCGGCCGCCACAAACACCAGGTTGTAGCCGGACAGGGCGCGGTGGATGTCGTCGATGGATTCTTCGGCGGCGGCGCGCCCGCAGTCAACATTGGCGCCACAGCCGAGTCCACTGGTTACATGGGGGCCCAGTTGCAGGGTGTTCCCGGCCTGGCAATTACCCAATGCCTGGGCGTCTGTATTGCCGGCCATAAAATCGACGCCATCCATGTCGGCGGCGATCATGTTGTTGATGGCATTGCCACCGGCGCCGCCGACACCAATAACGCCGATGCGGGCAGAACCAGGGGTATTCACGTTGCTATCGGGCATACCGATTTCAATGACCATAATGACCTGATTATATTTTTTGAATTGCCGTTTGACTATGCTTTGTTTGGCATTACTCAAGCATCCGCGCCAAATCCGGCGAGAAAGCGACCATGGCGGATATGAAGCCGACATTCAGGGTCAGACAAATCACCGGCAAGGTCCAGACGACTATTTTATTGATCAGGGCGCGGCGGCGCCTGGCTCGGCGTTTACGACCGGCCACCCGTTTTATCGCCTTGCGGCCCAAATTGTTCAACTGCTTGGCGCCGCTGGAATAGCTTTCGTCGGCCATAGGAAACGAGTTCCCTACCTGGCGGCAAAGTCAGGGGTCACCGGGTATGCCCAAGGCTGTATTCCTGCACGAACCCTGTCCGATCGATGATACTAAGGAAAAAGTGTGAATAATTTTCAGAAAATTAAGTGGACGTTATCAGGAAGCCATCAAAACTTCCGCTTTTAACCAAAATAAGGTGTACTTTGTTTCCAGGGCACCAGGAAAACTTGTCAATAAGTCGTCAACAACCAATTATACTACGATCTTTCCATTGGCAGAGGGCACAAGTGTTTAATAATCTGAAAATTCGATTCCGTATATTGTTTGGCTTTGGCTCTATTGTCCTTCTGCTTGCCGTCTCCATTTCCTTGACGTTGTTTCAAATTCGCTCGGCCAAGGAAAACACTGATCGCATTGTCGATTTGCGTATCCCGACGGCACTTGCAAGTTCCACTATGGCAAAGGACATCTATGCGTCTCTTGCTTCTTTGCGTGGCTGGATGCTGACTGGCAATGCCAATTTCAAAACCGAGCGGGCCGAGATATGGCAGAAAATTTTCCAAACAAAAACCGATATGGATATTCTTTCGAAAGGTTGGACCAATCCGGACAACATAGAGAAATGGAAAAATTTTACGGTCATTCTTGATGAATTTTCGGTCGCGCAAGACCAGGTGGAGTCAGTATCCCATACGGTAGAAGAACGACCGGCGACGAAGATACTGATATCCGAAGCGGCCCCGCGGGCCGCGAAAATGCTTCAGCTGATCACCACGATGATCGACATTGAAATTTCCGGCGACGGTAGCAAGAATTTAGACACAGATTTGGATTCCAAAACAGTGGTGGGCCTGATGGCGGACGTGCGTGGCACATTGGCCGCGAGTCTCGCCAGTATCAGGGCCTACTTACTTACCGGCAATGCGCAGTTCAGAAATGAATTTACGGAACTGTGGCGCAAAAATGAGGCACGCTTCATCGACCTGTCCCGTCACTCATCTCTTTTATCGTCGCAACAAAAAAAAGCATTCGACGAATTCAAAGTATGGCGCACTGAATTCGCTCCCCTGCCTCGCGAGATGTTCGACATCCGTGCTTCAGAACGTTGGAACACCGCGACATATCTGCTCGTATCAGAAGCAATGCCACGCGCCAAAAGGCTGTTGGCGCTTTTGTTGGGTGCCGAGCAGGAAGATGGCACAAATTTTGAAGGCATGGTTGAAAACCAAAGGACTCTTCTCGAAAATGATAACGATGTTCAGACCAAAACAATCAACAGTCTGTTCACATTTCAGAGGATGGTGCTTTTTATTGGCATCGTCGTCGGCCTTTATATCTCTTTCTCTGTGTCGCGATCCATTTCCGCCCCGGTCGTGTCCATGACCATCGCCATGAGACGTTTGGCGGCCGGTGAGCTGGATGTAAATATCCCGGCCCTGGATCACGGTGACGAAATTGGCAGCATGGCCAAAGCCGTCCAGGTCTTCAGGCAAAACGCCATCGAGCGGAACCGCATTGAAAAAGCACAAATTGAAACAATGCGGGAACTGGATTTCCAGAAATACGCTCTCGATGAACACGCGATTGTCAGCATTGCCGATGTTCGGGGAATTATTGTTTACGCAAATGAAAAATTTTGCGATGTATCGGGATATACCGAAAAAGAACTGTTAGGCCAAAACCACCGCATCGTTAAGTCCGAAGAACATACCTCCGAATTTTACACCGAAATGTGGAAAACGATTTCCTCCGGCAACGTGTGGCATGGCGAGATAAAGAATAATTCAAAAGATGGTCAGGGTTACTGGGTCATGACCACCATCGTCCCCTCCTTGAATGAAAAGAGAAAACCGTTCCAATACGTGTCCATTCGTACGGATATTACCAAACGAAAAGAAGCCGAATTAAAGGCATTGATGGCCAGTCGCACGAAATCGAATTTGCTCGCCAACATGAGTCACGAATTGCGCACCCCACTGAATGCAATCATCGGTTTTTCCGGCTCGATTAAAGAGGAAATTTTTGGCCCCATTGGCAATGACAAGTACAGCGAATATTTGGATGATATCCATTCCTCCGGTCAACATCTTCTGGACCTTATCAATGATATTCTCGATGTTTCCGCCGTCGAGGCGGGGGCATTGGATTTGCATGATGAATATGTCAGCCTGTCGAAAGTCGTCGATGCCGCGCTGCGCATTGTCAGACCGCTGGCGGAAAAAGGAAATCTGACAATAGCGACCACTATTGATGCTGAAATCCCGCTGGTTTACGCCGATGAACGGCGGGCAAAGCAAATTTTCCTCAACTTGCTCAGTAACGCCGTAAAATTTACCCCCGAAGGTGGCGAAATATCCGTCAGTACGTTGATCAATGACAACGGCTCTCTTTCTGTTGCCATCGCTGACACGGGGGTCGGAATGGATGAAGAAGAAATCAGAACGGCCTTGAGCGTTTTTGGTCAGGCCGACAGTGGCCTTGACCGCAAGCATGAAGGTACCGGTCTGGGATTGCCGCTAACGGAGGGGCTGATGAAACTGCATGGCGGGACGTTGGAACTGAAAAGCGAAAAAGGTAAGGGGACACTGATAACCGTGACATTTCCCAGGGAACGCATTGGCGAGACTGTCTGTTTCGGGTCAGAAGTATAAGAAATTAACCGCCAGGAGTGATGTCCGCAAGGACGACGCCCGCGCCGTTACCGAGCCTTCCCCCGCCGCTACGGAGAGCGATCACTGCCCGTAGCGGCAATGTTTTTGTAGGGCGGGGCTCGCCCCGCCGGCAACGCCGGATGACCCGATGCCGCGGGTGCGCGGTTCCACGTCGTCGGCCGGGCGAGCCCGGCCCTACCGGGCCCCGCGGCGTCAATGTTTTTGTAGGGCGGGACTCGCCCCGCCGGCAACGCCGGATAATTCGATGACCGCAGGTGCGTGGTTCCGCGGCGTCAATGCTTTTGTAGATACTCTGTTGGATGTCAACCATTGGTGAGGTGGACATTGCTGAAGAGTTTAGTGGAATCGAAGAATTGGTGGTTTTTGAGACAAGCCCACAGGCCGGAGAATTCAAGGGGTCAGAGTACTTGAAATTCCAACTACGCTGATGCCTTGATCTGCCGCTGGAAATTTCAAGTACTCTGACCCCTTGAATTCATTTCAATGCCACCGTGGATTTCAGCGTCGTCGGCCGGGCAAGCCCGGCCCTACCGGGCATGAGGATGCGCGAATCGGTAGGGCGGGCCTTGGCCCGCCAACAACATCGTGAGAATCCGCCGCGATCACCACGGGTCCACGGCGTCGGTCGGGCGGGCCCGGCCCTTGGATCGCCGATGCGTGGGTTGTCGACCGGTGAGCGTGATTGCCGATACGCGGGGCGGGGCTCGCCCGGCCGACATCGCGGAATCGCGCACCCACGGCATCGGGTCATCCATCATCGTCGGCGGGACAAGCCCCGCCCTGCCGCAAAACACCCCCCTCATCCACTCGTACAAGGGCCGGGCCGGGCTGGCCTGGCCGACGCCGTCGAAACCGGCGGATCACACAGCCCGGATGCAAGCCGCGGGCCGGAATCCGGGGATCATGGTGCCGGGGAAAGGCCCCGCCCCCGGATTCCGCTACGCTCCAACGGACTACGGGAGCCTACGGGAACCGGGAGGAGACACCGCGGGACCGATCGCCTCCGCACCGCGCAAAAGCTGGATTTGCTAGACTCTCGCGATGACCGTACCCGAGGCGCAGT
>CBFDVE010000051.1:0-11015 GCA_965613205.1 uncultured Rhodospirillaceae bacterium | reverse complement strand
GGGTGTCATATAAAACAGTTCCCGCAGTCGGCCGTAGCTGGCCAGAAACGGCGTTCATCAGGGTCGTTTTTCCGGAACCGGATTCGCCGACAACACCCAAAACCTCACCCGGATACAGGTCGAAATTTACGGCTTGGCAACCGATGCGCTGGCCATACATGACGGTCAGTTTCTGAACTTTAAGAAGCAGTTTTTCGACCATTATTCGGCGGCCTCGGTAATTGACGGATCGGCGCCGGGAGACAATTCCCCCCGGTGCCCTCGTTCCTGACGGGATTGGCAGAAATGACTGTCCGAACAGACGAACATGCGTCCGCCGCGATCATCCAGGATGACTTCATCAAGAAAACTGTCCCTGGCTGCGCACAGGGCGCAGGGTTCATCCCATTTCTGGACATCGAATGGATAATCCTCGAAATCCAGGCTTTCCACTTTGGTGTACGGGGGAATGGCATAAATACGTTTCTCGCGACCGGCACCGAACAATTGCAAGGCCGCCATCATGTCCATTTTCGGATTATCGAATTTCGGCGTCGGCGAAGGATCCATAATGTAGCGTCCGGCCACCATCACCGGATAGGCGTAGGTCGTGGCGATCTCGCCATGGCGGGAAATATCCTCGTACAGCTTGACATGCATCAGTCCATATTCTTCGAGCGCGTGCATTTTCCGGGTTTCCGTCTCGCGCGGTTCCAAAAAACGCAGGGGTTCGGGAATGGGAACCTGATAGATCAGGATTTGATCCTCGCCCAGTTCGGCCTCCGGGATGCGGTGTCGGGTCTGGATCAAGGTCGCCTCTGACGTAATTTCGGTGGTTTCCACGCCGGTCATTCTGGCGAAAAATTTGCGGATGCTAACGGCGTTGGTGGTGTCGTCCGATCCCTGATCGATGACCTTCAAAACATCGGCCCGGCCGATCACGGCGGCGGTGACCTGAATGCCACCCGTACCCCATCCGTATGGCATGGGCATTTCGCGACTGGCGAAGGGAACCTGATAACCGGGAATGGCGACGGCCTTGAGAATGGCGCGACGGATCATCCGTTTGGTCTGTTCGTCCAGGTAGGCGAAGTTATAGGCGGGTGTTTGGTTGTCGAACATGTCCTTACTCCGCCGCCTCGGACTGTTGGCACTGGGCGCCACGGCGCAATCGCCGCACCAGTTCCAGTTCCGATTGAAAATCCACGTAGTGGGGCAATTTGATATGTTCGACAAAACCCGTGGCCTGAATGTTGTCGCTGTGGGACAGAACAAATTCTTCGTCCTGGGCTGGAGCGACTTGATCTTCGCCTAATTCCTGCCAGCGCAGGGCGCGATCAACCAGCGCCATGGCAATAACTTTGCGTTCGCTGTGGCCGAAGGATAATCCGTAGCCCCGGGTGAACTGGGCCGGGATATCTTTCGATCCTTTGAACTGATTCACCGTCTCGCATTCGGTAATGGTGATGTCGCCAATTTCAATGGCGAAGCCCAATTCCTCGGGGATCATTTCAACGGCCACGTCGCCAACCCTGATCTCGCCGACAAAGGCGTGATTGCGGGCGTAGCCGCGCTGGGTCGAATAACCAAGGGCAAGCAGGAAGCCTTCGTCGCCACGGGCCAGGTTTTGCAGGCGCAAATCGCGCCCGGCCGGAAACTCCAGTGGTTCACGGGTCAAATCACCGACCTGGCTGTCGTCGTGATCTTCAGGTGCTGTGTCTTCGATCAGTCCTTCGCTATTCAACAGTCCAAGAACCCGCGGCATGGCGTCGTCGATTCTTTCCTGTGCCGGCTCGAGCTGTTGCGGTGGCAAACCTTCGGCGGCAAGCGTGAAATCGAGAAGCCGGTGGGTGTAGTCGAACGTCGGGCCTAAAACCTGTCCCCCCGGTAAATCCTTGAAGGTCGCCGAAATCCGCCTGTCGATAGCCATGGCCGTGGTATCGATGGCTTCGGAGTAGGCGAAACGGGGAAGGGTGGTTCGATAGGCTCGAATCAGGAAGATCGCTTCTATCAGGTCACCACGGGACTGTTTGATGGCCAGTGCCGCAAGCTCGTGGTCATAGAGCGATCCTTCCGCCATGACCCGGCTGACGGCATGGCTCATTTGTTGGCAGATTTGCTGCAATGACAGTTCCGCAACGGCTAAATCACCGCGCCTTTCTTCGGCCAGAAACTTATGGGCATTGTCGATGGCCTGCTCGCCACCCTTGACGGCAACGTACATCTCTACATCTCGACCTTTGTGCTTCGCGGCAGTGCCGCGATATGGGTCGAACTGACGAATATCCAATCCAGGCCACGCGGGAACAACAAGGAATTGTCGGCGATGCGCGGCCATAGATCATCCGGGGTTTCGGCAATTTCGAAGCGGCGGTAATGTTCAATTCCGGGGCCGGTAAAACGAGGCCCGGTATTGCCAATCAAATCATCGCTCTCAACGATAATTGTTGCCGAACGGTCAGGATATTCAGCCGTCCCCAGGGGCATCGCCTCGAGCGCCGTTGAATCTGATCTGGTGGTCATGACGGCGAAGGCGGCCTGCGATGGCGTCTCGGTGATCGGGCAGCCGACGTGGAAACGCAAATACTCTCGCGCAATTGCCGTGTCGCACTCGGGTGCCAACCAGACCGGCGTGTCGGTGTCGGCCAGAGTCAACAAAACGGCCACCGAACCGGCCCGCAAACCATCCGGCGTTCCTGTGATCACCGGGAGCGGCCGCACCCGGGCCGGTCTCGACATGGCATCCAGTACGGTGCGGTAGGTGTCGGTGGCGTTCGGGACTTTGTCCTTGAAGGCTTCGATCAACAGCGGTTCCATTATCAAATTCATTCGTCTTCTCCCCGGACCATGGTGAAGAAGTTGACCTTGGTGGCGGCGGCTTTTTTTGATCTTTCTTCCTGGGCGACCTGAAATTTCTTTTCCAGCGGGGCGATGACCAGAGATTCGATGACATCGCGCAGGGATGGGGTTTGCAACAGGGCATCGAAGGCCGCCGCCAATTCGGCATGTTGGCGATTTCGCCCGGCAACATAGGCGTGGCCAATCGCTCCTTCGCGCAATCGCACCGAACAGCGGGTAACGGTTATTTCGCCCAGGTTGAATTGCTGGCCATTGCCTCCGGCGCGTCCACGCACCATGACCAGGCCGCTTTCGGGTTGGCGCAAGACATCGTACCCGCCGCCTTGTTTATAATTAGCCCAATGTGCTTCCAGCTCGGCCCCGTCGGCGCGGGCCAAAACACCCATCCAGCGTTGACGGGGCGAGATAGCCAGATTTGGGGCGCTGTTATCGGCATGAATATCGGGCATGTGGGCGTCCTCGGAAAATTCATTTTTGATTTGTTTGATTGTAATAAGGCCCCAATGTGTCGATCAGGCGACGATCCGATTAAACATTTGTGACAGTGGCAATAGGTGACTTGATTTCACCGTCTTCGGTGCTAGAAAAAATTATGGCCTGAAATAAAATTCATATTGGAAATTTTTTCGCCGTTTGGGCGTCCCGAAAGTGCCCGTTCAACTCGATGACATGTAACTGAAACACTCGAATGGTAGAAAAGGATTGTTTGCAGAATTGAAAATTTGATTTGAACAACGAATAAGGAAGAAATATGACGGTTCGCGTTGGTATTAACGGTTTCGGGCGCATGGGACGCCTTGCCCTCAGGGCCGCATGGGACTGGCCGGAACTGGAGTTTGTCCACATCAACGAGATAGCAGGTGGTGCCGTGTGCGCCGCTCATCTTGTCGAATTTGACACCGTGCATGGGCGCTGGGACCGGCAGGCACAGGCGGTTAATTCTGACTCCCTTGAGATTGACGGGAAGATCATCGGATTTTCTGATGCCGCAAGCCCCGGTGAGGTGGCATGGGCTGATCTCGGCTGCGATATTGTTGTCGAGAGTTCAGGCAAATTTCGCACCCTGGAAACCCTGCAACCCTATTTTGACAATGGCGTCAAAAAAGTCATCGTCGCGGCTCCCGTCAAAGAGGGCGCCCTGAATGTCGTCTATGGCATCAATGACGACCTGTACAAACCTGACGTGCATCATTTGCTGAGCGCAGCGTCCTGCACCACTAACTGCCTGGCCCCGGTGGTCAAAGTGATCCATGAAAATTTGAAAATCGTTCATGGCAGCATGACCACCCTTCACAACATCACCAATACGCAGGTTGTCGTCGATGCGCCGCACAAGGATTTACGCCGCGCCCGCTCGGCCATGAATGCCCTGATTCCAACCTCGACCGGCTCGGCGAGCGCGATCACCATGATCTACCCGGAACTGAAGGGTAAATTGAACGGTCATGCGATCAGGGTGCCGCTGTTGAATGCGTCGTTAACGGATTGTGTTTTTGAAGTCGAAGAAAAAACCACGGCGGAAGAAATCAACGCGCTTTTTCATGCCGCGGCAGCGGGGTCGCTCAAGGGTATTCTCGGCATCGAAGACCGACCGCTGGTTTCCACGGATTACGTCAATGATCCCCGTTCTTCCATCATCGATGGCCCTTCGACCATGGTTATCGATAACACCCAGGTTAAAATTTATGCCTGGTACGATAACGAATGGGGCTACGTCAACAGGATGATGGAGCTGGCGCGAAAAGTCGCCGCCTCGCTATAGGTTTTCACCATGACCGATGTTCGCAACTACGCCGCCGTTACGGCAGCTTACTGGGCCTTTACCCTGACGGACGGCGCCCTGCGGATGTTGGTGTTGCTTCACTTCCATCGTCTTGGGTTTACCCCGCTTGAGCTGTCAATGCTGTTCTTGCTGTACGAAGCGATGGGCATCGTGACCAACTTTTTTGGCGGCTGGATTGGCGCACGGTTCGGGCTGCGGATCACTCTTTTCGCCGGACTGTCTATCCAGATTGGCGCCTTGTTATTGCTTTCTGCCGTGTCGCCGGACTGGACGATGGCGCTGTCCGTCGCTTATGTCATGTCGGCCCAGGCCCTGAGCGGGATCGCCAAAGATTTGACGAAAATGAGTTCCAAAAGCGCCGTTAAACTGGTTGTCAAGGATACCGATCAAGGGCTTCTGTTCAAATGGGTGGCCCTCCTGACCGGGTCGAAAAACGCCCTCAAGGGATTGGGTTTTCTGGCCGGTGGCGTGCTGCTGGAATGGTTCGGTTTTGATCTCTCGCTGTGGGGCATGGCGGCAATGCTGACCGTCGTTCTGCTGCTCGCCGTGACCTCTATCAAATCCGATTTGGGCAAGGTCCGTAAAATCGAAAAGCTGAACTTGTTGGCCAAATCGCGGGAAATCAATGTCCTGTCGGCGGCCCGAATTTTTCTGTTCGCCTCGCGCGACGTATGGTTCGTCGTCGGCCTGCCGGTATTTCTATACAGCACCCTGGGTTGGAGCTTTGATCAGGTCGGTATCTTGATGGCGGTTTGGGTTATCGGATACGGGTCTGTTCAGGCCGTGGTGCCAAAGATTCTACGTAAAACAATCGAACCTGTGTTGGCGGCAAGGGGCGCGCGAAATTGGGGTTTTGCCCTGGCCGTTCTGACGGCACTGATTGCGCTTGGCATTCACGTCTCTCATTCGCCGATCATCCTGATCGGAGGATTGTTGATATTTGGCGCAGTTTTTGCCGTCAATTCATCTTTGCATTCATACTTGATCGTCGCCTATTCCGACCATGATCAGATCGCCCTGAACGTTGGTTTTTATTACATGGCGAACGCGATCGGGCGCCTGGGCGGTACTTTTCTTTCCGGGTTTATCTATCAACAGGCCGGATTGGAAGCCTGTCTGTGGACTTCGGCCGGGATGGTCGTGATCGCCGCCGGACTGACGGCCCTGTTGCCCTCGAAACCAAAATAAGTTCGTTAACTCAACAAGTTAGAGGGTTTGTTGTTGGCCTGAAAATTGCTCGCTAACGCGTTGTGGAAACGCGAGATTCGTCTGATAAAGCCCTACACCTCGGTTCCGTCCACATGGTGCGGATCGTCAGCATCAGTCCGCGGGTGGCTTTTAATTCCTTAACGTCGGCATTCTCATAGGTATGGAAGTTTTGCCGATCAGCCAGGGCCGCTCTCAGCCGCCCTGCCGTCGCCCAATTGGACCGATAATGAATTTTTCCATCCGGACGAATGACATAAAGGATGTTCGGCATCATGCCGTACATACGATGGAATCCGCCTTCGTGGGAATCGACCAGAATTCGACGATGTTCACCATAGCGCGGCTTGAGAAGACGGGCGGCGGCCAGTTTTTCTTCAAAGTTCTTGTGCTGGTGCAGGCGTTCCCCCGGGTGGGCTTCGCGTACATATATGACCAGGAATTCCACATCGGGATATTCGTTTTCGATGCCCTTCATATCGGGAATATTCTTGGAATACATGGAACATGTCGATGAGCCGGTTTCCAGCACCACCCATTTGCCGTGAAAATCGGAAAGTTTCACCGGCTCGCCGGTGTCCATATCTGTCAGGGTCGTATCGACAAATTCATCGACCGCCGGTAAAAACAACGGCACCACGATCAGGGTCGCAATCGGGGTCAGTTTGGTGATTATTTGCCCGGCGCTCATGTGCTCTGTGCAGTCCGTTTTGCCAGGACTGCCATCTTTTAAAGCGGCATTACCGCCAACGAAAGAGGGCACCCAATAGGCCAAGGCGACGATCATTATCGCGTAGGCCACGGCCTCTGATATTTTCAACGTGTTGCGGCCATGGGAAATGGTGTTTAGTCAATGCACAGAATCTGGTCGGCATCGTTTTCGTGACTTACAAATTCGATTTTCGAAGACAAGATAACGTCAACGGTGCGGCCATAGTGCTCTCGCAGCAACTGTGACACCAGGGCCGTGTCACCGTCTAAAGCCGCATCCATGATGGCCTGGTGTTCATCACGCTCGTTGCGTTCGGGAACACCGTAGGCGGCGAGACGCCGGTAGCGTTCTGCCTTGTCAAAAAGTTCTTCACATATGGTTACGAGACGACGGGATCCGCAACCGGAAATCAGGGCGACGTGAAACGCCCGGTGAAGCTTTTCCCAATCCGGGTCGGTCGAATAGGAGCCGTCGCTTGCGGGCCTTGGAAAGCGGGACAGGTGATGAAAGGCGATCACCAGACCTTCTTCCCATTGCGTTCCACCGTCGGCGATTGATTCCCTGATGGCGACCTCTTCCAACCAGCAGCGGGTTTTAACAAGTTCGAACAGATCACCCTTGCTGACCGAGGCAACCCGAAAACCGCGTTGGTCCTCGCGCTCGACCAGACCATCCGCAGACAGGCGGTTCAGGGCTTCACGAATGGGACTGTTGCCAATCTGGTAGCGATCACGAAGAAAATCGGTCCGCAGTTTTTCACCGGGCTTGAGCCTTCCTGCCAGCACATCGTCGCGCAAGCGGTCATAAACAGACGTTGCCAGAGTGGCCCCGGCCTTGCCGTTGTCCTGTTGACCGCCGTCTTTCAGTTTTGTTTCCGCCATACTGTTCACTCTGCCTAAAATTCTTCAAATTCGATAATTGGTCTGTATACGTCATAAGATCACGATTCTCGATTTTTCGCCCTAAAAATATATTGATTTTCCTGTTGCGCTTATTCGAGGCCACTGGCCCGGAATTGTTCCCGCGCCATTACCGCCCAGTCATTTTCGGCATCACCCTTTTTACAGGCGGCGAGCAAGCGGTCGCGCCAGACGTTGGCACTGGGCAGCGGAACACCAACGGCCTGCCCAGCTTGCAGGGCAAGATTGGCGTCTTTTAATCCAATAACGGCCGACGCGCCGAGCGCGTCCCATGATTCCCTGGCAATAATTTCGCCATACACCTTGTAGGCAATGGAATCAAAAAGGCCTTCGGTCAGAACGTCATAGAGCAAAGAAGAATCGACTCCATACTTTCGCACCAATGCCATCCCTTCACCGATCGCTTCGATGGCGCAACCGAGAACAAAATTGTGCGCGATCTTGACCGCCGCCGCCGAAGCCGGGTCCTCACCGGCATCGAAAACGCGGCGGCCGAGAGCCTCAAATACCGGTGTTAGGAAATTTACGGCTTCGGATGGACCGGCGGGAACCAACCCGATCTCGCCTTTTGCGGCCAAATCAGGCCTGCCAAGAACATGGCTGGCGACAAAGGATTGCCCGGCTTCTTTGTGTGCGCCATCGACGGATTGAATGGTCGCTACGCTGTGCGTACCGCTGGTCATGTGGATGGTCGATCCGGTCATGCTTGCGACCAGGCCATGTTCGCCAAGCGTTACCGCCTCGAGCGCCTGATCGGTCGGCAACATGGTGATGATAACATCCTGATGCTGGCAAAGTTCGGCGAGGCTGGCGGCGACTTTTGCCCCGGCCTGGCCCAGGGTCGCGGTATGCTGCTGGTTCAGATCGAAGACACCAAGATCATGACCGGCATCGAGCAGGCGGGGTGCCATCGCCGCCCCCATGCGTCCGAGCCCGACAAATCCAATTTTCATCGCCAATTCCCCCTGTCGACCCTCAGGCCAATTGCTGCTGCACCCATTCGAGTTCCATGGTCACGTAATCGACAATATCGCCGGTCTTCAAATGCTCGGGCAGAACATCCCAGGTATAGGTTTCGATTTCGAGCTGTTCTGATATGGGGTTGGCCTTGTGGAAGGCCAACGCTTCTTCGATGGCGAAGCGGGTCGTCTTGAACGGCCCCAGGTCTTCCAGGAACACCGGCACATGAAAATGGGTTCGCCATTCGCGGCCTGGTCCCGGGTCTTTCTGCCAGGATTCAAAAGCGTCTTCCAGGTTCAAAAAGCGCGTCAGTTTGCCGTCTTTCTGTTCGACCGTCTGGGTCAGATAAACCGAATCCGCATAGGCCATCAGGGCATCGACAATATCCTGTGTCACTTCCGGAACCATCACGGCGGCGGCTTCCTGCAACTTGACGACCGGCACTTCATTATCGACCAGGGCCTGTAAAGAGGCGGAGATATCTTCGAATTCAACCGCCTGATGGCAAATGTCGTAAACCGTACCAATATGCCGAACCATTACATCGCGGGCCGCGGCAGACGATATCCCGAGGTCAGCGCCCAGTGCCTCAAGGGAAACCTCGCTGCGCAAATGATTATTGAAAAAGGCGATGGTTTCATCCGTGGTTTCAAGATAGCAGTAGGGTTCCGGTTCCAGCCCAAGCGTGATCTTGCGACCGGACCGTTGTTCGATCTTCGCCAAGTGAGCGGCCAGACGGCGCACGTTGGTCGTAAAGGACTCGACACGCCCATCGGTGACCCGCGGCTTAAACCCCAGCGGCGGGCTCTGGATCGACGGGCTGATACCTTCCGGTGAAACCTCGGCCAGAATATCGGCAACGTTCATGGTGTACCGGGTGCGTTCCTCGGTGCTCCAGTCGGGCTCGTAAACCTGTTCCTTGATGACCTGGTTCTTGAACGGGCCATAGGGGAACGCGTTGACCGTATAGAGGTACATATCGTTGTCATCGAGAAACGCCTTCAATTCCTTGCGATCTTTCGGGTGTTCGATCAGGAACCCGGCAGACGCCGCCGACAAACGCAGGGACACGCCGAAGGGATTATTGGGACAAACCCTGGCTTTTACCTGCGGAACATATGTTTTCAGGCTGTGCCACATTTCGTCCCAGGTATCACCCGGGTGGACCAACGTCGAATAGGTCAGGTGACCATATTTTTCCAGTTTCATTTTTTCCTGCCTTCCTGTTCTGTCGCCAATCAGACGATGTTCTCAACTTCGCCCGACTGCGCAGAAGTGATGATTGCTTCGGTGACCGCCGATCCATGGATCATTTCGCCATGGGGGATCGGGAACCGGTCGCCACCGGCGGCCTCAGTCGCAAAGGCTTCGAGTACGCCACGGTTAACATCATACTGCGGCACCTCGATTTCTATCGGATCACCCTTGATCGGCAGCATCGTATAGCTTGCAAACAGGCCTGTGCGGCGCTGTTTCGATGAATGACCGGTGACATGGGTCATGCCGACCAGGACGGCCATGGCTTTTGATCCATAGACTTGAAAGCGGAATGTTGGCGCCGTTGCCGTCATCACCCCGAGATAACCGGACATGCCCTCTTTCATGCGAAACAGGATCGACGTGGTATCGTCGTTGTCGAGCGGAATCGCGCGATGGAAGCTTTGGGCAAATACCGTATCGACGGTGCCGACCAGATCGATCATGCCATCGATGGCGTGCACACCCAACGGAAACAAACCGCCACAGGGCGCTGAAGCCTTCTGCGCCCGCCAGGCTTCGGGCGGCAGGGTCAGGGCATTGGGAAACGTCATGGTGCACTCGAGATGCAGAATAGTCCCCAACTCGCCCGCATTCATGCGCCGTTTCAAATCCACCCAGGACGGGTGAAGACGGCGATTGTAGCCGAGCCCCAGGGCGACACCGGCTTTTTCAACTGCGCAAACCGCGGCCTCGGCCTCGGCTTTCGTTGCGGTGAACGGCTTTTCGCAGAAGACATGTTTGCCGGCTTGCGCCGCTGCAACGACCTGGTCGCGATGGCCCATCGGCGGCGTCGCCAGCACGATCGCGTCAACTTTTGGGTCCTTGAGCAGGTCTTCAAAGCAATCGGCAAGCTGCAATCCGTGCCTGGCGGCGATTTCCCGGTCTTTCTTGGATTTGGAACGGGTGTGCGCGGCGACAAAGTTGATTTTGTCGCTGGAGCCCTGAACGGCCTCAACCAGAGTGCCACCCCACCACCCAAGACCGACGATTGCCGCGTTAATCATGTTTCCTCACTTACTGTATTCATATTCTAAAAGTCGTTGGAACCTTCGCTTTTACGGCCTGATCCGCAATCCTCCTGATATTCCAATATTTTCTACAATTTTAGCATAAAGTCAATAAATCTCGATATTTTTATGAAATTAACCAAGAAGCTCGATAAAACGAAATTTTCCTGGAATTCACAATCCCAGCATCGCCATCAGCCAGTCCGGCTTGGCCGGATCAAGCACAAGATGGGTATCTACAGCGGCAAGGGCGGTGTGGGGAAGACAACAGTCGCCGTGAACCTTGCCGTGCTTCTCGCTCAGGAGGGCGATAGGGTCGCGCTGTTCGA
>CBFDVE010000050.1:0-11227 GCA_965613205.1 uncultured Rhodospirillaceae bacterium | reverse complement strand
CCAGGGCGAAATTCAGGTTTGAAAACACCCGTCGTTCGCCGCGAATACAAGTCAGGTCCGTGCCGCAGAAGTCGCCCATGGCTGCCCTTATAGCAACTTGCGCCGGGCGAGACGACGAAAAATCGGCCGGACCGCAGGGAGCGGAGTCCGGCCGATAGAGAGAGACATGGAGGTGTCTCAGTTGAGGACCAGAGAGGGGGGGTCTCTGGGGGCGCGGACAAGGGGGTATCCGCTGAAATTATATATAGACCGGGACTGTGGCGACTTTATGACGCCGCACCCATCAAATAAGGCCAAACTGTGATTTTTTCATGCCCTGGCGTACGCAGGGGGCGTATTTAGTCATAAGATCGTTTGTCTTCGATAACGATGCCATCGTTGGCCAGGCTGCCGGGCGCAGCCAATCGCACATCGCCCTTCATTTTACAGACCGCTTGCAGGGTATGGCGAATGGCATCGGCCAGGCCCTCATCATCGGCGGATGTTTCGCAGTGCAGGGTCATGGCATCGCGGCCCTCGACGGTCTCGATAACCAGCCGGGCGCGGGCGATTTCTCCGTGCCGTCTGGCAATCTCGGCGATCTGTTCCGGACGCACGAACATGCCCTTGACTTTAGTCGACTGATCGGCCCGACCCATCCAGCCTTTCAGCCGCATGTTGGTGCGGCCGCACGGGCTGGCCCCGGCCAACACGGCGGACAAATCCCCGGTGGCGAAGCGGATCAGCGGATATTCCCGGCCCAGCAAGGTGACGATCACTTCGCCCACGTCTCCTTCGGGCACAACATCGCCGGTGCCAGGCTGGACAATTTCGACGATCACCCCTTCATCGATGGTCATGCCTTGCCGTGCCGTTGTCTCGTAAGCAATCAGGCCCAGATCGGCGGTGGCGTAGCTTTGGTAGGCCTCAATGCCGCGATCAGACCACTCGGCACACAGGGCGGGCGGGAAATATTCGCCACCGACCGAGGCCTTCTTGAAGCAGGACGCATCGAGCCCGGCGGCGGCGGCTTTTTGCAGCAGAATCTTAAGGAACGACGGCGTGCCCGCATAGGCGATGGGCTGCAAATCACCAATCACATCAAGCTGTTGTTCCGTATTGCCAACCCCGGCGGGAATAACGGCGCAGCCCAGGGCCCTGGCCCCCGCGTCCATGATGAAGCCGCCCGGTGTCAGGTGGTAGGAAAAGGTGTTGTGAACCAGATCACCGGCCCGAAACCCGGCGGCATAGAGCCCGCGCGCGGTGCGGAAAAAATCGTCGCCCTTGCTTTCGGGCTCGTAGATCGGCCCCGGTGACTGGAATATTCGGGCCAGCCCACCGGTCGCCATGGCGGTCATGCCGCCGAAGGGATAGTCGGCTTTTTGTCGATCAATCAGGGCCGACTTGCGGGTCACCGGCAGCCCGGCCAGGGCGGCGCGACTGGTGATGGCCGCGGCGTCTACATCGGCCAGCAAGTCGGTGAAATAGGGCGCGTTGTTTTTAGCGTGTTCGATCTGTTCGGCCAGGGCCGACATCAGGGCGGCTTCCCGCTGGTCTGGCGAGCGGGTTTCCAGATCGTCGTAATGGTCGCTCACCTAAGCCAGCCAGCGCTTGCGGCGGCGATAATGTTTGACATCGCGGAAGCTTTTGCGGCCACCGGAACTGAGGCCCAGATAGAATTCCTTGACATCTTCGTTATCGGCCAGGGCGCTGGCTTCGCCATCCATGACGACCCGGCCATTTTCCAGGATATAGCCGTAATCGGCGTGTTTCAGGGCGACCGTGGTGTTCTGTTCGGCGAGCAGGAAACTGACACCTTCCTGTTGGTTCAACCGGGTAACGATTTCGAAAATATCCTCCACCAGTTGCGGGGCCAGGCCCATGGAAGGTTCGTCGAGCAATATCAGTTTCGGATTGGCCATCAGCGCCCGGCCCAAGGCCGTCATTTGCTGTTCACCACCGGAGGTATAGCCAGCCTGGCTGGTCCGGCGTTGCCTCAGGCGGGGGAAATAATGATAAACTTTTTCGAGCGACTCATTGACGGCGGCGGCCCCATCGGCGCGGGTATAGGCCCCGGTCATGAGGTTTTCCTCGACCGTCAAATGTTCGAAACAGTGGCGTCCTTCCATCACCTGGATAACGCCCTTCTTGACCAGATCGGCCGGGGTCAGCTTGTCGATCTGCTCGCCCCGGTATTCGATACTGCCCTTGGTCACATCGCCCCGTTCGGCCCGTAACAAATTGGATATGGCTTTCAGGGTCGTCGATTTGCCGGCCCCGTTGGCACCGAGGAGGGCAACAATGCCCCCCTCGGGAACCTGTAGGGAAACCCCCTTTAGCACTAAGATCACATGATCGTAGATGACCTCGATGTTGTTGATGCTTAACAGCGGGTTTCCGTTTTCACTCATCGATTTGATCCATTAATATTCGATAATGGATCAATCTGTGCCATCGCACTTGCGCGGTGTGATGCCTTTTTCAGCGGCATACTTGGCCGCAGAAGCTTCGATCATCGGGCGGACAATGTCCTTCATCGGTTCGATCCAGTCCGATACGAATTCCCACTGGGAACCTTTCCATTCCTGAATACGCAGGGGCGAGCCACCTTCGTGATCCAGGCACGACAGCTTGAACGGTTTCATGAAACCCGACAGGCCCAGCTTGGCCAGTTTGGCCTTGCTCATGTTGAGGTTTTCAAAGCCCCAGCGAACCTGTTCACCGGTCATCGGCTTGTTGCCGTATTTGCCCATGGCGGTGCGGATCGCTTCGGTGACGAAGACCGAGTTAATCAGGCCACGGTTATAGAGAACTTGACCGACTTTGGCTTCGGTTGTCGTGCCGTTTCCTTTGGCATAGACATATTTAAGAATATCCAGATGAACAAGGAAATTCTGACCGGGCGCATGGAATGCTGACGACTTGTAGCCGATGGCGGCTTTGCCGGCCGGAACCGTATCGCCTTCGGCACCAGACCACCAGTTACCAATAAACCGGTTCATGGGGAAACCGACGTTGGCGGCTTCTTTGATTGCTGTCTGGTTCATCACACCCCAGCCCCACATGAAAATCCAGTCCGGACGCAACTTTCGACCAATGGTCAACCATGTGGCTTTTTGTTCCAGGCCCGGATAGGTGACCGGAAATCCACTGAATGAGAAACCATATTTTTTGGCCAATAACTTGAGCGTGGGGATAGGTTCTTTTCCGTAGGCACCATCCAGGTACACCAAGGCTATTTTTTTACCTTTCAGATTGGCCATGCCGCCTTCCTGGCTACCGATATACTTAACCAGAGCCGACGCCTGGCTCCAATAGGTGCTGGGGGCGGTGAAGACATAGGGGAAAACCCGGCCATCGGAAGCGTCTGTGCGGCCATAACCCATGGAGAAGATGGGGATTTTGTCTTTGGTGGCGCGGTCGATCAGGGCATAGGTAATGCCGGTTGATAATGGGCTGAACACAGCCGCACCGGTCGAACCCTTGTTTTTCAGGCGTTCATAACATTCGACGCCACGGTCATTGTTATAGGCTGTATCACATTCTTCGATGACCAGCTTGACGCCGTTGATGCCGCCGTCACGTTCATTCAGCAATTTGTAATAATCCATGGCACCATCGGCGAACGGGATGCCGCCGGGGGCAAATGGGCCGGTCCGATAGACCAATGATGGAATAAACTGTTCGGCGGCCTTGGCTTGGCTAACCGCAAAGCCGGTCACGCCAACGGCCACACCGGCAGCCGCGAGTACGAGTTTCTTGAGTATCATTTTCTCTCTCCCTGTTAAACGACTTGGTAGTTTCGATAATTGGTCTCGAATTAATTTCACGCCCTTAGCGGGGCTTCGTCTCAATGATTACACCCTAATATGGGAACGGCCACAACCGCAGTTTTTCTTTACCCACCTGCCACAACCGGGCCAGACCGTGGGGCTCGACGATCAGGAAAAAGATAATCAGGGCCCCAAAAATCATGAATTCAACATGGCTGATGATATCGACGGCAACGGTCACCCCGAAAAGCGTCGGCGCGTTGCTTAAAAAAATTGGCAACAGAACAATGAATGCTGCTCCCAGGAACGACCCCATAACCGATCCAAGACCGCCAATAATAATCATAAATAAAATCTGGAATGATCGACTGATATCAAAGGCTGATGCCTCGACACTGGAGGTATAGATAAACGCCCACAAAGCCCCGGCAATGCCAATATAAAAAGAACTGACCGCGAACGCCGTGAGCTTCGTGGCCAACGGTTTGATGCCGATAATTTCGGCTGCTATATCCATGTCGCGAATGGCCATCCAGGACCGTCCGATATGAGAGCGAACAATATTTTTAGCCGCCAGTGCCAGAACCAAAACCAAAGTCAGGGTGAATAAATATTTTTCAATGGCCCCGGCGGACGAACCGGTGACAAAGAAGTCACCGAATACCGCACGGGGCGGGGCGCTGATCACACCAGAAGACGAGTAATTGGTAAACCAGCCAAATTTATTGTACACCCAGACTAGGAAAAATTGCGCGGCCAGGGTGGCGACGGCCAGATAAAAACCTTTAATCCGCAATGACGGTATGCCAAACAAAACGCCGACAATTGCCGTCACCACTCCGGACAACAGGAACACGAATACAATATTCATATCGGGAAAAGCGACCGCCAGTTTGTAGGCAGCAAATGCTCCGGTCGCCATAAAACCACCGGTCCCCAGGCTTAGCTGGCCGGCGTATCCGGTTAGAATATTGAGCCCCAAAGCGGCCAGACCAAACACCAAAAACGGCAACAAGATTGTTGATAACCAGTATTCATTGGCAATCATAGGTACCGCCAAATAGGCAAAGATGAACAAGGCGACCAGGAAATTCCGATCCTGACGAATCGGGAAAATAGCTTGATCGGCGCTGTAACTGGTTTTGAATTGTCCGGCTTCGCGGTAGAACATCTATACCCTCTCTATTATCTTATCGCCGAACAGGCCTTGCGGGCGGAACAACAGGAAGGCCAGGGCCAACATATAAGCGAACCAGTCTTCGATCGCCCCGCCAAACGCCGGGCCCCAGAAAACTTCCGCCACTTTTTCGCCGACGCCAATAATCAGGCCACCGACAATGGCACCGGGGATCGAGGTAAAGCCGCCCAAAATCAGCACCGGCAAGGCCTTAAGGGCGACAAATGTAAGAGAAAACTGGACCCCCAACTTGGTTCCCCACATGATCCCGGCGACCAAACCAACCAGACCGGCCACAGACCAGACAATGGCCCAAATGGTTTTCAAGGGTATGCCGACGCTTAGAGCCGCCTGATGGTCATCGGCGACGGCACGCAGGGCGCGGCCAATGCGGGTTTTCTGGAAAAACACGGCCAGGGTCGCAACCAGCAAACCCGCCACCAGGGCGGCGACCAAATCGAACTGATTGACCAGAATGCCGCCATATTCCATCGGTGCGCTGGGGATGCCGAGATCCAGAACCTTGATATCGCTACCCCACACCAGTTGCCCGAAACCGTCGAGAAAATAGCTCAGGCCAATGGTCGCCATGAACAGGATAATGGGTTCCTGGTTGACCAGGGGCCTGAGCACTACTCGTTCAATGGCCAGGGCCAGGATGATCATCACCACAATTGTGCCAATCAGCGCAATCAAGGTTGGTGCGCCGTGTTCCATCAGGCCGACCAGGGTCAGGGCGGCGAACAGCACCATCGCCCCCTGGGCGAAATTGAACACGCCAGAGGCCTTGAAAATCAGCACAAAACCAAGCGCCACCAGCGAATACATGATGCCCGACAGCAGGCCGGCGACGACCACCTCGACGAAGAATACCGGATATTCCCAGATCTCCACAAACGGTGCGACGAAGATGGCGTTCAGGAATTCCACGGTATATGCCCCCACCAATCCAAACAAATTTCGGCATTTTCAACCATCGGCCACCCCCAGATAGGCACCGATAACATCCTGGTTGGATCGCACTTCCTCGGGACTGCCGTCAGCCAGCTTGCGGCCGTAATTGAGCACCACCACATGATCGGATATGTCCATGACCACACCCATGTCGTGTTCGATCAGCACAATGGTGGTGCCAAATTCGTCATTCACATCCAGGATGAAGCGGCTCATGTCCTCTTTTTCCTCGACATTCATGCCGGCCATGGGTTCATCGAGCAGCAGCAAGGTCGGCTCGGCGGCCAGCGCCCGGCCCAGCTCGACCCGCTTTTGCAGGCCGTAGGGCAGACGCCCGACCGGGGTCTTGCGAATGTGTTCGATTTCCAGAAAATCGATGATACGCTCAACCACTTCCCGGTGTTCGAGTTCTTCCTTGCGGGCCGGTCCCACATGCAGGGCCTGCCACAACAGGTTGACGTGCATCTTGGTGTTGCGCCCGGTCATGATGTTGTCGAGCGTGCTCATGCCGCGGAACAGGGCGATGTTCTGGAACGTGCGCGCAATGCCCTGACGGGCCGCCTGGTGCGGTTTCATCCGGGACCGGGTCTGACCCTGATAGGTGATAGTGCCGTGCTGGGGATGATAAAACCCGTTGATCACATTCAACATGGAACTTTTACCGGCGCCATTGGGCCCGATGATGGCCAGCACCTGGCCTTCGCGGACCGAGAAACTGACATCTTTCAGGGCCTGCACGCCGCCAAATGACAGGCTGATGTTGTCCACATTCAACAGCACCTCACCGAAGGTCCGGGCCATTAAATGGCCACCTTCATCTGGCCGATGGCGGCATCGCGGATGACCACGTCTGCCTTGATGGTGCCGCTGCGGCCATCTTCAAACGTCACATCGGCCTCCACCGTAATTTGTGTCATATCGGAATAGAGCGCCTCGATCAGATCACCATATTTTTCATTAATGAAGCCGCGACGGACCTTGCGGGTGCGGGTCAGCTCGCCATCATCGGCGTCCAGTTCCTTGTGCAGGATCAGATAGCGGCGGATTTGCGACCCTGACAGATGTTCGTCAGCGGCCAGATCGGTGTTGACCTTTTCGACACAGCCCTGAATCAGGTCATAAACGGCGACCTGCCCGGCCAGGTCCGTATAGCCCGAATAGGCAATGTTGCGCCGCTCGGCCCAGTTGCCGACCGCTTCCAGATCGATGTTAACGAAGATCGACACATGATCGCGGTCACTGCCGAAGGCCACCGCTTCCTTGATGTATGGGAAAAATTTCAGTTTGTTTTCAATGTATTTGGGGGCGAACATGGAGCCATCTGTCAGCTTGCCCACGTCTTTGGCCCGGTCGATGATTTTCAAATGACCATCGGGATCGAAAAATCCGGCGTCCCCCGTATGGACCCAGCCATCGGACGTTTTGGTTTCCGCCGTCGCTTCTTCGCTTTTGTAGTAACCGACGAAAACGCCGGGGCTTTTGAACATCACCTCGCCGCTATCTTCGATGCGGATTTCGACCCCGGTGTAGGGCTTGCCCACCGTATCGGCCTTGACCTCGCCATCGGGCTGGGCGGTGATCAGCACCGAGGCCTCGGTCGAGCCATAGAGTTGTTTAATGTTCATGCCGAGGGAGCGGTAGAAATCGAAAATATCCGGGCCGATGGCTTCCCCGGCGGTATAGGCCAGGCGCACCCTGGAAAAGCCCAGGATATTTTTCAACGGGCCATAAACCAGAATGTTGCCAAGGCCGTAGAGCAACCGGTCGGAAAAATTGACAGGCTTTTTATCCAAAATCCGAATGCCGACCCGTTTCGCCAGGTCCATGAAATAGTGGAACATCTTGCGCTTGAACGGGGCCGCGTCTTCCATGCGGATCATCACCGTCGTCAAAATGTTTTCAAAAATGCGCGGTGGCGCAAAGAAATAGGTCGGGCCGATTTCGCGCAAGTCGGTCAGCACGGTCTCGCTCGATTCCGGGCAGTTGACGCAAAAGCCGACCACATAGGACTGGCACAGGGAAAACAGGTTATCGCCGACCCAGGCCATGGGCAGATAGGCCAGCACTTCTTCGTTTTCGCTCAACTTGTCGTCCAACGCCCCATTGCGGGCCGAAATAATCAGATTATCGAACGACAGCATGACCCCTTTGGGCTTGCCCGTGGTGCCCGAGGTATACAGCATGATGGCCAGATCCGAGCCCTTGCCCTCAGTGATGGCGGTATCGACGAAGCCCACATGGGCGCTGTCGTAAGCCCGGCCTTTGGCCAGAATATCATCCAGGGAATGCAGGTAGGGCAGGTCGTAATCATCCAGGCCACGGGGGTCCTTATAGATAATCTGTTGCAGCTTGGGGCAGCGGTCTTTGATTTCCAGCAACTTGTCGACCTGCTCCTGATCTTCGACCAGGGCCACGGAAGCGTCCGCATGTTCGAGAATATATTGCATTTCTTCGGCCACGGCGTCCTGATACATGGGCACTGGAATACCGCCAGCCATTTGGGTCGCAACCATAGCCCAGTAGAGCTGGGGCCGGTTTTCGCCGATGATGGCCAGATGATCGCCCCGTTCGAAGCCGATGGTTTTAAGGCCGCAGGCCAGCGCACGAATTTCCCGCTCGGCCTGGCTCCAGGTCCAGGTCTGCCAGATGCCGTAGTCTTTTTCGCGAATTGCCGGGCGGGCACCCCGAACTTTGGCATTTTCTATCAGCAGTTTCGGAAAAGTATCGAGCGCCCCGTTGGCCATAGTGACTGCATCCTCCCGGAATGCCTGAATTAAGAGCCATCGCCTCAGTCTTTCGGGGTTCTTGCGACGTGCTATAATATCAAGCCAAAGACATTTGTCATACTCCGCCCCAAATAACCAGACTAAAAGAAGTGGCGTTCACAGCTTTTTTACCTTCCGGAAAGTGTCGATTAAACCACTACCTACTGACGTCGGTAGAATCGGGAGTATGCGCACGAGAAACTGAAGTGGCAGGGTGTCTAGAAAATCAGGAGCATCTCAACTAGACGTTGGATTTGGAAGCTCATGTATCTTTACTGACGGGCAAGCTTCCTTTGCGATGGCGCGGAGATGCTGATGATGTGTGAGGTAAATCACTTGCCCAACTTCAGCCATTCCCGCGAATAACTTACAGGCCTCTTCTGCCCGAAAGTCGTCGAACGTTTCCATGATATCATCAGCAATAAACGGAAGGGATTCACGCGAGTGAACAAACTCGTGATATCCAGCCACCCGTAGCGCTAGGTATAATTGGAAGCGTGTACCTTTCGACAATTGCGATGCGATTTTTGAAGTGCCATCAGCGCCAATTCCGACCAACACATCACGGTCCTTTTCCGGTTGCGTCGAGAGGCCAGTATAATTCTGACGACTGATCATTCGGAAAGCTTTCGATGCCTGGGACATCATTGAACTTTTGTGTTTGTCTCGGTATAGACGAAGTGCCCGTTCAGTTGCTTCTGCTCCAACTTTGATCCGCAAGTACTTGAGGGCCTTTTCTTCAAGTTCAAGAAGGGTCGTCTGACGTTTTTCCGCTATTCGGGCAACCGCATCATCCCCGCCAACCGAATTCACTTCGTGCTTTAACCGTTCGTGTTCAGCGTATAGTTCGTGGGAATATTGCTCTTGGTCCGTAGAACGCGTTTCCAATTCGGCTCGCTCTACTTCTAGGGATTCTCGGTCAATTTCAGCCAGCATGGTGTCTGCTTCGGCTATGGTTGCGAGTTTCAGTCCATCAAGAATCCGGCTCTCCAAATCCTTGCGTTTACCCCTCAACCCGGTTCGATGAATTACATCGTCTCGCTTTTGATTTAGTTCGGACATTTTTTCCAAACTAAAAAATGCAACCATTTCCTTCAAAAGAGCGGCATCGACCGCCTTTTTGCCCGATATCTCACGGCCTCTATTTTCAGCCGTTTCCAGTTCTTCCTGTTTCTTCGTCCGAGCATGTTTGTCTCGCCGCGCAATCTCAAGGCGCTCACGTATTGCATCGGCGGTATTTAAAGGTTCGCTTTTATCAAATTCCATACTTAATTCGCTGGCGATGGCACCAACTTTCTCAGCGAAAGATTTCTGATCCGTCTCCATCTCCTTAACACGGTGGGTAAGTCCCTCTTGTTTCTCTATAGCCGAAATAAGGAGAGCGTTTTCGCCAAGTATCTTTCGAACGACGGCTGGTTTCTGGAACCGTTCGTCTTCACTGAGCCAGCAGTCCGTGATGGAACTGCTCCAGTCCGTTCCCCATGATTCAGTGTTCCTTTGCGCCTTTTCGAGATTGCCAATTCGTCTTTTCAAAACGCGGTCGCAATCCTTAACCGCCTTCTCGGCACCCTTGCGATCAACCTCGTTCGCCTTATTTTGGTCAATCGCCAACTGTGCTATGTCGAGAAGTTTGTCTAGGTCTGCATCTGGGTCAAAAGAAATTTTTCCAGCAGTGAGAGCCTCGGTAATTTTTTTGTGGTGCTCGCTACATTCGGACTCCGCTGCCGCGATATCCACGTCATGCTCCCTAATCTGGCTTTGCGTCTCCAACGCATTGCCCTGTCGGTCAAGCCAATACTCAAGCTGAATAGGGGCAAATTCTTTCGGCAGCGAGGATGCACCGGGTACAGTCATTTCCAATATGGCTTTCTGGACTTGCTCTTGTATTACTTGGAGGCTAGCCAATGCGGCATCTCGGCGTGAGACAGCGCTTTCGAGGTCGGCCTCTTCGCCAGCAAGCGTCTGCTTCAACTGACGGAGACTTGCGATATCTTCGGACCGATGTAAGCGGAAATCCGTAACGTCGTCGTCTGCCTTCATCGCTTTCTCGAACTTCCCAGCCGTTTCGTCGTCAAGATTTCCTAGGTGTTGATTCCAAGCCTTGTTTCTTGCGGTTCTAACGGTGGATGCCAATTCATCATCAATGGCATCATCGCTCGCCTTAAGGGCTTCTATTTCAGCCTTGCAGCGTTTTCGTTCTGCGGCCAGTCTTTCGACTGCATCTTCGTTTTGGCGCAAATCCTTTTCCGCCGCATCAATTTCGGCCTTCCAATTTAACACCTGGGCCATTTCGGGAACCAGCATCTCAGCTAGCAGACCAACATCACCCTTCCAGGGAAGTAGAGTTGCAAGTTGACCAGACAAGCCCCTCAACTTTTTCTCCTTCTCTTTAAGCGCCGATTGCCGACGGGTTTCATGATCGCTCTTTCGAACAGTAACGACCAACATTCCCATGGCTCCGACACCATTCGAATCATCAGCGGAATCTTGAACATCGGTCAATTTTGCTTGTGCCTCGGTGAAATTTTCCGCTGCCTCAGAATGCTCATTTTTTGCTGCCCTCAACTTTTCCTCAATAC
>CBFDVE010000049.1:0-11290 GCA_965613205.1 uncultured Rhodospirillaceae bacterium | reverse complement strand
TGTGGGATGAAATCGCCCTTGAGCGCTACGGCGTCAGGGACGAAAAACTGCGCCGCTTCCGTTACGGCGTCCAGGTTAATTCATTGGGTTTGACCGAACAGCAGCCGGAAAACAACGTCTACCGGATTTTGCTCGAAATGCTGCCCGTGGTGCTGTCGAAAAGCGCCCGCGCCCGCGCCGTGCAGTTGCCCGCCTGGAACGAGGCCATGGGTCTGCCCCGGCCCTGGGACCAGCAATGGTCCCTGCGCTTGCAACAGATCATCGCTTACGAGACGGACCTGCTGGAATTTGGTGACATTTTTGACGGCTCGCGGGTGATCGCCGAAAAGGTCGAGCAATTGAAATACCAGGCCAATCAGGAATTGGCCCGGATCGACGACATGGGCGGGGCCGTGGCCGCCATTGAAACCAGTTACTTAAAGCGGGCCCTGGTGTCCTCCAATGCCCGCCGCATGGCGGCCATCGAAAGTGGCGAACAGGTGGTCGTCGGGGTTAACAAATTTACCGAAGGTGAACCTTCACCCCTGGTGCCCGAGGGCGGCGGCGACAGTGCCTTCATGTCGGTCGATGCGAAAGCCGAAGAATTGCAGATCGCCGCCCTGCAACGGTGGCGCGGCGAACGGGATGGCGATGCCGTTGAAACCGCCCTGGCGGTGTTGGAAAGCACGGCCAGGGACGGCGGCAATATCATGCAACCGTCGATCACTTGTGCCGGGGCCGGGGTCACGACGGGCGAATGGGCGGCGGTATTGCGCCGGGTCTACGGTGAATACCGGGCCCCGACGGGAGTCGGTGGAGCCACGTCTGCGGCCGGATCGGAGCGCATGGAGGAAGCCCGCGAACGGGTCGCGGCGGTATCGAAAAAACTGGATCGACGGCTGAAAATACTGCTCGGCAAACCAGGCCTGGACGGCCATTCAAACGGGGTCGAACAAATCGCCGTCAGGGCGCGGGATGCGGGCATGGATGTGGTCTACGAAGGCATCCGCCTGACTCCGCAACAAATTGTTTCCGCCGCCCTGGAAGAAGGCGTGCATGTGATCGGCTTGTCCATTCTGTCCGGTTCCCACATCACCCTGGCGGCGGAGATCATGGACCATTTGAAAAAATCCGGGCTCGTTGACGTACCGGTCATTATCGGCGGCATTATCCCGGACCAGGATGCCGAAACCCTGCGCGGGCAAGGCATCAGCCGGGTTTATACACCGAAAGATTTTAATCTGGATCAGATCATGATCGATATCGCCGATTTGGTTGAGGCTACCCTGAAGGTGGCGTGATGGCTTCAGACGTTGCCGGACTTGCCTGGTTGGGTTCCATGCCGGGGGCATAGACCGGGATCGGCTTGATATTCCTGGCCGGTTTTTTCGCCGGGGCGATCAGCAAGTCCATGTCGTCAATCAGGAACCGCAGCACGCCATCCTGAAATTCAGGCCTGATCTGTGACCAGGCGACAAAAATGCCGCCGCGTTTTTCGTAATATTCGATATCGTCATTGTCGAGCAGGGAATCCAGGTCGGAGCCTAGATCGGTGCTTTTGCCGACGGTGATCCATTCCGGCTTAAGGCCGCTGTGCCACAGAAGGTATACACCGCCTATGCCCGCCAGTCCCAGTTCATCCGGGTTCAGCAATGACAGGCGATGAAACCGGCCTTTGCGGTTTCGGGCCCATTTTGGATCTGTTCGAACGTCATCAGTCATATTATTCAGATTCGTTTATACAGGGGCGAGTCGCCTGCGCCAACCAAATCGCCACGGCTTCGTCAACCAAGGGTGTAATTTCTCCCCGTACTGTTTTGTGATACTGGTCCAGCCACTTCCGTTCATGGCGATTGAGAAGTGCCGTATCGACCAGATTAAGGTCGATGGGAGCCAGGCTCAGGGTGGAAAATCCGAGCAGATCATGCTCCGCCCCTTGCGGCGTCGTTCGCGCTTCGACAACGGTCAGATTTTCGATGCGGATACCATAGGCTCCTGTTTTGTAGTAGCCGGGTTCGTTGGAAATCACCATGCCCGGTTGCAAGGCGACGGTGGACGACGCCTTGCCGATTCGCTGCGGACCTTCGTGGACGCTGAAATAACAGCCGACCCCGTGACCGGTCCCGTGATCGTAATCCAGCCCGACCTGCCACAGGGCCCGGCGGGCCAGGGGGTCCAGTTGCGATCCTGTCACGCCGGCCGGAAACAGCGCCGTGGCAATGGCGATGTGGCCTTTCAGGACCCGGGTAAAGCGGTCACGCATTTCGTCGCTGGCCGGGCCGATGGCGATGGTGCGGGTGACATCGGTGGTGCCATCCCGGTACTGGCCGCCGGAATCAACCAGATATAAAGAGCCCCATTCCAGCTTCCGGTTACTCGCTTCGCTGACCCGGTAATGAACAATGGCGCCGTTACCTGCGGCACCGGAAATAGTTGGAAAACTGGCCCCCAGATACAGGGGATCGCGGCGGCGCATGGCTTCCAGGTTTTCGACGGCGGATATTTCGGTAACGCCGCCGCCAGGCGCCTCCCGGTCCAGCCAGGCCAGGAAGGACACCAGGGCGACCCCGTCGCGCAGATGGGCGGCGCGCACGCCGGCCAGTTCCACATCGTTGCGGATGGCCTTGGGCAACTGGCATGGATCGACCCGTTCGACCAGATTTGCCCCGGCGCCGATCAGGCGGTGTTCAATCCAACATGCCGCCGATGTGGGATCGAAGGCGACCGTCTGTTTTCCGGCGCCCCGTTTATCCAGTGCCGGGCCCAAAGCCTGGGGGTCGAGAACGGAGATGTCGTCACCCAGATGATGGCGCACGTCATCATCGAGTTTACGATCATCAATAAACAGTTCGACCGTGCCATCCTGGCCCAGTATAGCAAAGGCCAGCACCAGGGGGGCGACATCGATATCGCTGCCGCGAATATTGAGCAGCCAGGAAATCGAATCCGGTGCGCTCAGAACCACGGCGTCGATCTGGTCATGCTTAAGTTTGCGACCGATCTCCACTCTTTTCTCGAGGGACCCCAGGCCGGCGAACTCCAGGCCGTGGGCAATGACCCGGCCCAGGGGAGGGTCCGGCTGGTCGGACCAAATTGCATCAATCAGATTATCTTCCAGGGCGACCAGCTTGCCGCCGGCCTTGGCGCAGGCGGAACTCAATTGGGCCGCCTGCGCCGGTGTGTGCAGCCACGGGTCATAGCCGAGGGATCGGCCGCCCAGATTCTCGGCGATCCAGTCTTTCGGCGGCTGATCAATGGAATGGCGGAATTCGTACAGCGCTGCATCGGCTTGGTCATTGAGTTGGCTGGTGTACCGGCCATCGGTGAAGATGGCGGCGGTGTCGGACAGCACCACCGACGATCCGGCGGAACCGGTGAATCCGGTTAACCAGGCCAGCCGTTCGCCACAGGCGGCGACATATTCGCCCATATGCTGATCGGCTCGCGGCACCATGAACCCGTCAATCCCGCGCCTGACCATTTCACGGCGCAGGTCGGCCAACCTTGTACGGGCCTTGTTATTGTTTCCGGAATTCTCCAACATCAGGTCTCTCCGATAGATCTTGTTTGTCGCCGCCAGAGCATATCCGGGCTATGCGGCCAGTGCAAAGCAGCGCTGCAACAATGGCACTTATATACGTAGAAAAAATATCTATGTTGCGTTTAGAAACCCAATTGACCACGCGTGGCCGCACTCTCGAAGGAACAAGGAACCTGGCTATGAAAAACATTGCACCTGGTAAAAAGCACAACGTTATTTCTCTGTTGGCGACGTGGCAAAAACGTCGGCGTATGATTTCCCGCCTGGAAGCGCTTGACGACCGTCTGCTCGACGACATCGGCCTGCAGCGTTTCCAGATTACGGAAACGGCTGAAAAAGTTTTTCCCCGCGCTGACCTCAAATCCATGGTTCGGGCATACGCGGCCTCGTTCGTTGCTTATGTCAAGCATCGCGAAGCCGTCCGCCAGCTAGCCGCCCTTGATGATCGGATGCTGGACGATATCGGCCTGACCCGCGGTGAAGTTCTTGGCGGTACACGCAGTGACCTGGCCTTCAACACATTTTCCGTTCCCAGCATCTTGCCTGTCCAGGCGCCCGATGCCGTCCACTCCGTGGCCGATCTCACGGATATCTCGGTTCCGGTCAACGACGACCAACGCAAGATCGCCGCTTAAATCAGTTCAGTAAAATAGAGTTTGGCAGGTACACCGTAACGGTGGTGCCGGTGCCGGGGCTGCTTTTGATGCTCATGTCACCACCATGTAACTCGACGAACAATTTGGTCAGTGGCAACCCCAGTCCGGTGCCTTCGTAGGCACGGGACAACTTGCTGTCGACCTGGACAAAGGGCGTCATCACCTTGGGGATGTCGTCACTTTTCATGCCGATGCCGCTATCGCTGATCGAAATGGCCAGGGTCCCGGCCTTGGTCATTCGAGCCCTTAAGGTGACGGTGCCTCCGCGAGGCGTGAACTTGACCGCATTGGTCAGAAGGTTGAGAAAAATCTGCTTCAGGCGGCGGGGATCGGCATTGACGGTTGGCAAGCCCCCCTGAACATTTCGGCGTAGGCTCAAGCCCCCTTTCTCGGCCCTTTCGGCAATCAGGCGCAGGCAGGATTGGATGACATTTTCCAGATCGACCGGTTCCGGCCTGAAATCCAGTTTGCCGACTTCTATGCGGGCGATATCGAGTATATCGTTGATAATATCGAGCAAATGATGCCCGGATTCGGCGATGGTCTGGGTGTAATCCTTGTATTTTTCAACGCCGATGGGGCCGAAAATTTCGGAGTTTATCAAATCGGAAAAGCCGATGATGGCATTTAGGGGTGTGCGCAGTTCGTGGCTGATATTGGCCAGAAAATCGGTCTTGGTGCGGTTGGCTATTTCTGCCTGTTCCAGGGCGTCCCGCAGGGCTTCTTCATCCTGCTTCCGCCTGGTAATATCGTCAATCGAGCCGATCATCCGATAGGCCCGGCCATCGGGGTTGCGCAAGGCGATACCCCGATTGCGCATCCAGCCGATATTTTTATTTTTATCGTAGTAGCGGAATTCACATTCGAAAGCGGCGGTATTTTCTTTCAAATGGGCAACGAGTGCCGCCCTGAAATGCTCCACGTCATCGTCATGGACGAGCTTTTGCAGAGTCTTTGCTGAAACCTTGGATTTGTCCTTGATCGCCAGCATTTGTTCCATCCGGGCTGATATATTGACCGCGTTTGTCTCCATATTCCAGTCCCACAGGCCCTCTCGGCTGGCCTCCATGGCGAGGGCCAATCGTTCTTCGCTGAGTATCAGCGCGGCTTCTGCGGTTTTTCGTTGGGTGACATCGCGGGCAATTCCTTCGATCCCAACCGGTTGGCCCTGATCGTCGAAGATCAGTCGTGAATTGATTCCGCCCCAGATTTGTTTGCCGTTTTTCTGGTGTATCTGGACTTCATATTCGGTGGCGTTGCCGGCGTTTTCCCGAAGGGCGGCAAAAAACCCCTTTTGTTCTCCTGGGTCAATAAATATGTCACTGATTTTCTTGCCGATAAGTTGCTTGATCGAATAGCCCGTCAGCTTTGTCGCCGAGGGCGAGGCCATGGTGATGAAGCCACCCATATCGACCCTGAAAAAACCGTCCCGAAGATTGTTCAGGATCGAGCGTAAATCCTGTTCGGAACGGCGCAGGGCTTGTTCAGCTAGTTTGCGTTCGGTAATGTCGTCCGCCACGCCAATAAACATTTTTTCGCCCAGGTGATCCCCTTCACTGACTGACAGATCCATGGCAAAGGTCGAGCCGTCTTTGCGCCGCCCGATCACCTCACTACCGATACCGATAACACGGGCGTTGCCGGTTTTCAGAAATTCAAGCAGATATCCGTCATGTTCCCTGCGATAAGGCTGAGGCATCAGTTTCTTGATATTCTTGCCGATCACGTCTCTGGCCTGGTAGCCAAACATTCGCTCGGCTGCCGGGTTAAAAGTATCGATAATTCCTTTTTCATTAATGGTAATGATGGCATCGGGCACCGTATCCAAAATACCACGAAGGTGTTTTTCACGGCGGGCCAGGTCGTTGCTTATCTTTTTAAATTGTGAAATGTCGGACCACACGATGACCATACCGCCATCACGGGTTTTGGTCGTTATCGCCCGGTCGTGTTTGCCGCCCGGTAACTCGACTTCCCGGACGCCGGTTTTTTTGGCCATTGCTATGCGGTCTTTGGTAAATGTCTTTGGATGGGCCAATTTGCCGAAGTAGCCGCCTTTTACAAGGGTGCGGATGGTATGACTGATCGTCGTGCCCGGCTTTGAAAGTTCCGGAAAATCCTTGTGGACCTTGCGAAAATTGGCATTGCAAAGGACCAGCCGGTCTTCCGCATCATACATCACCAGGACTTCCGACATGCCGTCGATGGCTTCGGTCAACCGGTTTCGGGCGGCTTCCAGGTGGGCTTCACTTTCATCAACGGTGCGGTCCTGATTTTTCTGTTCGGTGATATCTTCGTATCTGGACGAAATATAGCCGTTGTCCAGGTGCTTCTCGCTGCAGCGCAGGACTTGTCCGGTTCGAATGAAAATTTCGAAGGGCGCGGTTGTCTTGAGGTGCTGAGCGATATGCCATTTCACCCAGTTTTCAGCATTTTCCGGGGCCTGTTCGATCTGACCCCGTTTGATCATCTGGCGAATTATTTGTTCGAACGTCGGCTGACTGGATAAAAATTTCCGGCCCAGAGCCGAATTTTTTAAATAGGTGGAATTGAACTGCACCAGCCGGTCTTTATCGTCGAACAGGGCGTAGGCATAGGGAATCGACTCGACGACCATGGCCATCATGTCTAATTCCGCACTCGTTTTTTTCGAAGTCGTTTTTTTTGCCATTGCGGGGAATGTTATTGCCGACCGATACAGCGCCGGATAAATTCAGCGGCATCGTCCGTATCCCATTCGGTGTAACCAACGACACGCCCTCTTTCGATGCCGTCCGCATCGATCAGGATCGTGCTCGGCAGTCCCCGAACCCGTGATTTGCGCGAAACCTTGCCTTTAACATCGATCAGAATAGCCAGATTATCGATGCCGATTTTGGCCATAAATTTCCTCACTACCGGCACGCCACCGCGATCTATGGACAGGGCAATAACCTCGACGCCCTGAGTGGACAAATTTTTGCGCAATTGCGCCAGGGCCGGCAACTCCCTGACACAGGGTATGCACCAGGTCGCCCAAAAATTCAACACCAGCCCCCGCCCCTGATATTTGGCCAACGTTAACGGTGCCCCGGTGACATCGAAAAACGGCCGCTGGGTCACCGGGCGCGGCGGCAAGGCGGGCACGAAGCGGTTTAAGGCCGGGCCGGGGTTACGACATTTATCGGTCTCGGCACTTGCCACGGGTCTGGATATGGCGACAATTACCGGGATCGCCAGCAAGATACCCAAGAAAACCGCCATTTTCCTGGAAAACGACTTGCAGGGGCACTGGCCCTGTGGGATGTATCGGTCGAAGATCGTAGAAATTTTCATTATGGCCCTGAATACGGAACCTGACAGTGAGCACGAAGCCTAACAGAAACGCCTCTGGTGACAAGGTGAAAACTACCGATTCCAATACCATCTGGGGCGGTCGCTTTTCGTCGGGTCCGTCGGCGTTGATGGAAGCCATCAATGCGTCCATCGATTTCGACAAGGCCATGTACGGCCAGGACATTGCCGCATCGAAGGCCCATTGCGCCATGCTGGCTGCGCAAGGAATAATTGGCGAAGACGATGGTGCCGCCATTCAGGGCGGTCTGGACCGGATCAGGGGCGAGATCGAACAAGGGTCATTCACTTTTTCCGCAACGCTGGAAGACATTCATATGAATGTGGAACACCGGCTGACCGAATTGATTGGCGAGGCGGCCGGGCGGTTGCACACGGCCCGGTCGCGCAATGATCAGGTGGCGACGGATTTCAGATTGTGGGTGCGCGACGCCATCGATAATCTGGATTTGGGATTGACCGGTTTGCTGGCCGTGCTGATTGATATCGCCGAGGCCCACGCGGCCACGGTGATGCCCGGCTTTACCCATTTACAGGCGGCCCAGCCGGTCACACTCGGCCACCACATGCTGGCCTATGTCGAAATGTTGCGGCGGGATCGTTCCCGCTTCGCCGATTGCCGCAAACGGATGAACGAAAGCCCGCTCGGCGCCGCCGCCCTGGCCGGCACCTCGTTCCCCATCGACCGGGCCATGACGGCCCGGGCTCTGGGCTTCGATCGGCCCTGCGCCAATTCTCTGGATGGGGTATCGGACCGGGATTTCGCCTGCGAATTCCTCAGCACCGGGTCGATCATGGCCATCCATTTGTCGCGCCTGGCCGAAGAAATTGTCATCTGGAGTTCTGTCCAGTTCGGCTACATCCGCCTGTCGGACGAATTTTCCACGGGCAGTTCGATCATGCCGCAAAAACGCAATCCCGACGCCGCTGAGCTGATCCGGGGCAAGACCGGCCGGGTCATTGGAGCGCTGAATTCCCTGCTGGTGACCCTGAAGGGCCTGCCCATGACCTATGGCAAAGACATGCAGGAAGACAAGGAACCGGTGTTCGACGCCGCCCATACCCTGGCCCTCGGGCTCGCCGCCATGACCGGAATGCTGTCCGGTGCGACCTTCGACGAAAAACGCATGAACGAAGACGCCGGACGCGGTTTTACCACGGCGACCGACCTCGCCGACTGGCTGGTTCGCATCGCCGGGATGCCGTTCCGCCAGGCCCACCACGCCACCGGTGCCCTGGTTAAAATGGCCGAAGACAGGGGCTGTGGCCTGGAAGACTTAAGTCTGGACGATATGCAGTCCGTTGAAAGTGCCATCACCGAAGACGTTTTTGCGGTGCTGGGGGTGGAAAATTCCGTCGCCAGTCGGATCAGTGAAGGCGGTACCGCCCCGGCCAAAGTCGCCGCCGCCGCCGCCCTCGCCCGGAAAGGAATTTCGTCATGAAAAACCGCATGATCCGATGGCTTGTCCTGATGCTGGCCCTGGTCATGATTTCACCCCTGGCCGCCTGTGGTCGCAAAGGCCCGCCGGAATTGCCCAAGGATTCCAAATATCCGCGCGACTATCCTTCAGAGTAGCTTTGAGTCTAATGGATCACTTTAACTACAAAGACGGGCGGTTGTCGGCCGAAGACGTGTCTCTGGCGACCATTGCCGATGATGTGGCAACGCCGTTTTATGCCTATTCCACGGCGACCCTTGAGCGGCACTACCTGGCCTTTGCTCAAGCCCTGTCGAACCTTGACTCGCTGATCTGTTTTTCCGTCAAGGCCAATTCCAATACCGCCGTGATCCGCACCCTGGGGCTTAAGGGGGCCGGGGCCGATGTGGTCTCGGGCGGTGAGTTGCAGCGGGCCTTGAGCGCCGGTATCGCGGCCGACAAGATCGTTTTTTCCGGCGTTGGCAAGACGGCCGCGGAACTAAGCCAGGCCCTGCAGGCCGGTATCTTGCAGATCAACGTTGAATCCGAACCGGAACTGGAAACCCTGAACCGGGTGGCGACCGGGCTGGGCGTAGTGGCGACCGTGGGCCTGCGCATCAACCCGGATGTGGATGCCAACACCCACGCCAAAATCACCACCGGCAAGGGCGAAAACAAGTTCGGCATCGAATGGCCCCGAACCCTGGAAGTTTACCGCGCGGCGGCCCGTATGCCGGCACTCCGCCCGGTCGGGCTGGCCGTCCATATCGGCTCCCAACTGGCCGATCTGGAACCTTTCGGCAATGCCTTCCGGCGGCTGGCCGACCTGACCGCCCAATTGCGGGCCGAAGGTTTGACCGTCGAACGGCTCGATTTGGGCGGTGGCCTGGGGGTGCCCTATGGCGACACTGGCGAGCCATTGCCCGGTCCGGTCGACTACGCCGCCGTGGTCGAAGATGTTCTCGGCAAAGTGGGCTGCCAATTGATCTTCGAACCGGGCCGGGTGATCGCCGCTAACGCCGGGGTGCTGGTGACCCGGGTGATCTACGTCAAACAAGGTGTAGCGCGCAATTTTGTCATCGTCGATGCCGCCATGAACGACCTGACCCGGCCCTCGCTGTACGATGCCTTTCATGCCATTGTGCCAGTCAAAGAACCGGCGACGGATGCCGAAAACCTGCCCGTGGATGTGGTCGGGCCGATCTGTGAAACCGGGGACACCTTCGGCAGCCAACGTCACTTGCCGCCGGTCCAGGCCGGAGATTTGCTCGCCATACGCAGCGCCGGAGCCTATGGTGCGACCATGGCCTCGACCTACAATACCCGCGCCCTGGTGCCGGAAGTTCTGGTCCAGGGCCGCAATTATGCGGTCGTTCGCCGCCGGGTCGAAATCGCCGATTTGCTCGATCTTGAACGGCAACCGGCGTGGCTGTCCAATCAGGAATTAAACAGATGAGCGGCCCCGCAGATCGCCCTTTCGCCGACACGGGAGAGCAATCTCTGGGTCGTCGTTACCGCCTGCTGCTGATCCTGGCCTGGGCCACGGTGGTCTGGGAACGGCTGTGGCGATGTGGCTGGAAACCGGTGCTTGTGTTCGCCACTTTCGCCGCCGTTGTGTTGCTGGATTTGCTGCCCTCGCTGCCCGCATGGGCGCATGGGATGGTGCTGCTGGCGTTCAAAATTACCTTCGTCGTCTTTTTATACCAGGCCGTAAAAAATTTCAGGGGTGTCGGTTGGGCTGCCGCCCGCCGCCGCCTGGAGCGGGACAGTGACCTGGCCCATCGGCCCCTGGCGACCCTGGCCGATCAACCGGCAGAACGGGGCGATGGCTTGTCCCGGCAATTATGGCTGGCCCATATGCGGCAATTGGTCGAGCAGGTTCGGGACCTGAAACTGGCCTTGCCGTCGCCGGGCCTGGCGGCGCGTGATCCTTATGGGGTACGGGCGGTTGTCCTGCTGTTGCTGGTCGTTGGCCTGGTCGTCGGTTCCGGCGAAGCCGGATCGCGGCTGGCACGGGCCTATACCCTGGGCGGCGAAACAGGCGATCAGTTCAGGGTCGAAATCTGGCTGACGCCGCCCGTCTACAGCCGCCGTTCACCGATCTTTTTAAGCAACCGGGCGGAATCCGGCAGTGTGACCCGATTGGACGTTCCGCTTGGCACCACTCTGAATGCCCGTATCGCCGGAAGATCGGCCTGGTATGCTTCTGATCCGGCAATGGAAATTGGCGACCGGAACGTTCCGATCAGCCCCATTGGCGGTGAAGGCGACGATAAAAAAAGTTTCAGCGGCGAAACCATATTGCAGACGCAGGATCTGGGGATTCAAAGGCTCACCGTTCGCGCCGATGGCGGCCCGGTCGC
>CBFDVE010000048.1:0-11405 GCA_965613205.1 uncultured Rhodospirillaceae bacterium | reverse complement strand
AAAATGCCTTGATTCTGGATTTCAGTTCCTTGGACAAATCTTTGCGGTAGACCATGGGATCAGACGGAATCAATGGCGAGGTCCAGATGACTTTGATTTTGGCGGCGGTTTCCGGCATCTTCCTTTTCGAACGTGCGATCTGTTCGGAATTATTAGCCGCCACATCGACCTGGCCATTGGCCGTGGCCATCAGATTGGTTTCGTGGTTGGCGGTGCGCACGGTTTTGAAACATTTCTTCGGATCAATGCCGTTTTGGGCGAACACGTAGTAGGACGGCACCAGAAAACCGGAGGTCGAATTCGGATCACCGATACCGAAATTCAGGGATTTGTCACACTTGAAAATATCTTTCAGGCTGTTGATGCTGGTATTGCTGGCCTGGGTGATGATGTGAGAATAGTAGCCTTGTGAGCCATCTGCCTTGGAAGTCTGGACGAAGACTTCACCACCGGCACGATCGACGGCTTCCATGCCTGACTTGTTGCCGAACCAGGCGACATGAACCTTGCCAAAGCGCATGGCTTCGATAACGCCGGCGTAGTCAGGAGCAAAGAAAGGATTAACCTTCATGCCGATGATTTTTTCCATATCCTTGATGAAAGGAACCCATTGTTCTTTCAGGTTGGTGGTCGATTCGGTGGCGATAATTCCGAAATTGAGTTCCTTGGGATCGCCATCCAGAGGCTTGAATTCGGCCAGGGCGTTGGTGGCGTTCAGCGCGGTTACCGCGAGTACGGCGGCCGATAGAATGTTGCGAATCATATCTGGTACTTCCTTTTCATAGATAAAATGTTTGATCGTGATGGATGTCGTTGCCTATCCAGCGGCAAACGACAGCGCGGCTTCGCCGGTCACGGCTGCCACCGCCCCTTCTGGGACGATATCTTGTGGTGGATTCTCGTCTTGTTTGTTTGGCTTCAATAATTCGATACTGTCGGACCCGTAAAGTTCCTGCAGGAATGCGGGTGTCAACAATTCGCTTTGCCCGTCAAAAACGATTTCGCCATTACGCATGGCGATGGTCCGGGGACAGTATTTAAGGGCGTAGTCAACCTGATGTAAGGACACCAGAACCGTGACCCCGCTGTCGCGGTTGATCTGCGCCAGATTATCCATAACCTTGCGGGACGATGCCGGATCAAGCGAGGCGATCGGTTCGTCGGCCAGAATCAACTGGGCGCCCTGGACGATGGTCCGGGCGATGGCGGCGCGTTGCTGCTGGCCACCCGACAGGTTGGAGGCCCGCTGCGTTGCATGATCGGCAATCCCGACCCGGTCGAGTGCTTCCATGGCCCGACGTTTTTCGGCCTTGGTAAAAATTCCGAACCAGGTCCGCAACGCCGGAGCCTTGCCCAGGACACCCGTCAGAACGTTGGTCATCACCGATAACCGATTGACCAGATTAAATTGCTGAAACACCACGCCAATTTCGCTGCGACGGCCACGCACGCCTTTCGCGATTTTTCCGTTTTCCTGAATGGGGGCGCCGAAGACATCGACCCGGCCCTGCCCTTTGTCGGCGGCAAGCAGACCCGCGAGATGCCGCAGCAAGGTCGACTTGCCGGAACCAGAGGCGCCAATAAGAGCGACCATTTCACCCTTGTCCAACTCCAGACTAACGCCTTTAAGGGCCAGCTTTCCCTTGCCAAACGTCTTGGTTAACTGCTTCGCCGAAATCGCCTTCATGCCACGTTCCTCGCCTATTCCCATTGAAATCCGTCCGCCACAGATAGGGGTTGTAGGTTTCAGTACGGTGATGATTTTGTGACGTTTCGATTACATGGGGGACGCAATCCGGACGATTCGAGCGCAACATCCCTATGGACCATAAAAGTAGAAATTTGTCATAAAACGGACACATGTTCCGACTATTGTCCGTACCGTTTTATGTGCTGATTTCGTTATCTATTTATAGGAAGCCACTACATCTTGTGGTAATCCTTCAAAAGCATCTACTCTGCTCCGACGATTGGATCTTATATGGCCCGCTTGATTGCCGCGCTCATTCGACATGGCGAATACCACCAACCAGAAAACGTGCCGAGCGCGCACCTGCCTTATCCGCTGACCAAAAAGGGCCGCGATCAGGCCCGGATGGTCGCCGACGATATTCGCGCCTTCGCGTCCGGTCACGATTTCACGGTCGCCCCGACAATTGATTGTTCATCCCTGTTGCGGGGCTGGGAAACGGCCAGCGTGATGGCCGACGCCCTCAATGAAGACAATGATGACGCGTCCTTTCATACCGATCAATTCAATGCCTTGGCCGAACGATCCCTGGGCAGTGCCGCGAATTTGCGCATGGATCAAATTGAAGCCAACCTCGCCAGGGACCCTCGCGTTGCCGCACTTCCCGTCGGCTGGAAATCGCAAAGTGGTTTTCGTCTGGCCGCATTGGGCGCGGAAACCCTGATTGAGGCTGGCCAGCGCGTGGCGCGACACATTCTCGCCTCCCTGGGGCGACTGAAAGACAGCATCACGGAAGATACGCTGAAACTTTTCGTTGGTCATGGCGCGGCCTTTCGTCATGCCGCTCTCGATTTCGGCATACTCAAACCGGCGATCATACCCGCCCTTTCCATGTATCACGCCAGGCCGGTTTATCTGGAGTGGACGGCCGACGGCCGCTGGGCCCATATCGGCGGAGACTGGAAGCAGCGCCACAAAACACCACTTTTAGATCCGGATATGGATTAGAACGACAGGAAGATATGAAATGAACTTCGTTCCGAGAAATGCCACCGTCCCCTTCTACAAAGGCCATGAATGGACCGCCGGGCGACTGCCCAGGGACTCTTTTCCCTGGGTCGAATCCGATCAACTCGCCAGCTTCTTCCACGGTCAGCCCGATGAAAGCGCGACCGAATGCGATCTCGCCTCGTACGCCGCGGCAAAGCCCTGGATATGGCCTTCGCGGACGCACTACTTTTTTTCCGATCTTCACGCCGATGCCGATGCTTTATTACTTTCGCTGGTCGCGTCGGGCGGGGTCACCAAAACCGGCCCCGGCGATTTTGATTTCAAGCTGAACAATCGGGGGATAGACGCCACGTTTGTTTTCGGCGGTGATTTTTTCGACAAGGGTCCGCATAACCTGCGTTTGATGCGAACCCTGAAACACCTGATTGATCTGCGGGCGGATGTGGTGTTGCTGGTCGGCAACCACGACCTTCGGACGTTCATTGGGCTTAGCTGCGCCGGTCGCAAGGACACGCGACACGCCCATTTGTTCGTTCGCATGGGCAAAAAAACCGTTCCCCTGTTTCGGGAAATTTTTGACGAATATCTGGCCGAAAGTTACGTCGCCGAAGAGGCCCCGGACGAAGATGCCGTTCGCGCCAAACTGTTCCCCGATGCCGGCTGGTATGAACAGTTTCCCGACCAGGCCGCCGGTATTCTGCCGTCCAGGCGCATCGAAAAGGAAGTTCGCCGCATCGCCGAGAAATGCCAGGATTTCGCCGCCCAGTGTCAGGCTTTGGGTTTGACCCTCGGCATGATCAACGCCGCCCTGGAAAAAGCTAAAGAGCTTTTTCTTGAACCCGGCGGTGAGTTTTCCTGGTTGTTCGAACGCCTTGATTTGGCCCACCGGGCGGGCTCGTTGCTGATGGTTCATGCCGGACTCGACAATCAGGCGGCGCTATTGCTGAAAAACCTGGGCGTCGATGGCCTTAACCGCACTTTCCGTGCGGCACTTAAGGAGGATCTGTTCGATCTCTATAACGGTCCCCTGGGAAATGTCTTCAGGACCAAATACCGGGCCAACGATTTTCCCTTCACCAACCAGGGCCTGGCCGATACCCATCGCGCGGGCATCTACGCCATCGTTCACGGGCACCGCAACTTGCTTAACGGTCAACGCATTACGATCCGCCAGGGCATGTTGAATTTCGAATGTGATGCCTCGGTTGACTGCAATACACGGATTGCCGAAGGCCTTGAAGGCCCCGGCGGCGGCGTGACTATTATAGCGCCCGAAGGAACGGTAACCGGGCTCAGCACCGACGCGCCTTTCGCCAAGACATTCGACATCACCCGCTACGGCCGCATGGCGACATTCGTCTGAAAGATTGCTGGCACCATGACGGCGCGTCACAAAACCTTCACAAAACTGTAACAAATAAACCTCTCGTTTGCCGCTAATGTACCCTGCTGGATCAGAATTGGTTCAACGAGCAAGGGCATCCCATGCCTGAAATCAAGACACACGCAAAGCTCAGAGAGGGAAAAGAATGGCTGCCGCCTCAACGTTAAAAAATGCTACCGCCGCGCCTAAAGCCAATGACAGCGCCAGGAAAGTAATGGCTAAAAATGCTAAAAGTGAGGCTGAGAAGAAGGCCAAAATGGAAAAGAAGGCTAAATCGGACTTGAAGAAAAAAATCGAGACCCGTGAAAAGGCCGCCCGAAAATCTCAAAAGAAGGCCGAAAAGCTCTCGAAAAAAAAATCCCTCAAGAAGAACAATGGCAAAATTCACTTTGAATCAGCCATGCAGCGCGACGAAGCCGTTGCCTATTTCGAAGCCATCATCGGCGGCCTGAAGAAAGGCACTATCCAGTTCAAGAGCGACAAGGACACAGTTATTGTTCGGCCGCCGGAAAACGTGGCTGTCGAGGTTAGAGCCGGGACAAAGGGAAAAACTGAACACGTCACGTTTAACCTGTCGTGGAAGCGAAACCCGCCACCGCCTCTATCGATTTCCTGACAATCTTTGAACGAAAATCCGGCCTGCTGACAGAAGCGAAATGATGACCAAGGAAATTATCTTCGATCACGAATCTCTTCAGGATAGAAAATCGATCAAGAAGTATCTGAAAGTGATCACGGACGGCCTGGCAAAGGGGGTAATCTCGTTCAACGATGGCGTTTCACAGACAACATTGGAACCCGATGGGCTGGTGGTGTTTCGGGTTACGGCGTCACATGAACGTGAACGCAAGAATTTGACAATTTCTTTGAACTGGAAAGACCCGGACGCCTTCGAAGCGGCGGAAAGCCATTCCCTGAAAATATCATCCGAGGACGCCGTTGGATGATCATCAACCAGGGCATTGAGGAAAATCTTCGATTTCTGATTATCGAAGTGCAGAAACAGGTTGAGCGAACGGCCGTTTATTTGCGCTCTCCGTCGTTTGAGTTGCTTGACGAAATCCTGACCCGGGATGATTACATCGACAATCAGAAATCGGTTATCCAGAAAAAATGCTTCCAGGGTGCGGCCGATGACGCGTCCACCATCGATGCCCTTAAATCCATTGAGATCATCGCCGTCAATCTCGAAAAGATCGGTGATTTCTGTGAAAAAGTGGTGCGCCAGTTGACCTATCTGGAAGAGGAAAGGTTTCTCGAACTTTTCGATTTTGAACCGTTATTTAACGACATCAATGACGGGATAGACAATATTCCTGCCGCCATTTTCGAAAAAGACATTCACGTAGCACTGGCGATCTGCCGAGCCGAACAATCAATCGACGATAAGTACGTGGTCATTTTTCAGGCCATCATGAAAATGCTGAAGGGCGGTCATAACGCACAAAACCTGATCACCGTACTTTTTATCGCCCGGTACCTGGAGCGCATCGGTGATTCGTTGCTCAACATCGGCGAGGCGGCAGCATCGGCGTACCTGGGCCAAACCATCAAAATTGGACAGATGCAGTCGCTTCAAAATTCGCTGCAGAAAACCAACAGTGGTTCGGAAATTTCGGACTTGTCGCTGGAAAGCATGGGAGAGACCAAATCGGGCTGTCGCATTGATCTTGTCACGGAAACAAGGTCCAACACCGATGCGACCATGTTCATTTTCAAGGAGGGCCGGCGAAAAAAGATGACCCAGGAGAAAACCGGGGTCGAACTTTGGGATACTCTTATACCGGGCATCGCGCCGCGCATCCACGCCAGCCATCAAAATGGTGATAGCAGCGCCATACTTTTTGAGTATCTGAACGGGGTGACCCTGGAAAAGCTTATCCTGGATGGCGCTACTCCTTTGTTAGACGAAGCCGTGCACGCCCTTTGTGATACCTTATGCATGGTCTGGTCCCGAACCCTGCGCCGACCCACCAAAACCGGCGCGTTTACTCGGCAAATAGGCGAACGCATAGAGTCTGTCTATGATGTCCACCCGGATTTCGCATCGCAATCCCAGGGCATGGGTGACCTTGAATTGCGCAGTTTTGACGAGCAGATTTCGTGCGCCAACGCCATCGAAGAATCCCTGACACCGCCGCCTGAAGTGTTGAGCCACGGCGACTTCAATATCGACAATATCCTGTTCGATACCAGCGACCGGAAAATAAGATTCATCGATCTGCACAGGACCGGAATGCGGGATTATATGCAGGATATTTCCGTCTTTATCGTTTCCAACCATCGCCTGCGTGTTTCCGTTCCTGGTCAACGAGACGCCGTTAACAGAACGGTTGAAAGTTTCCGTTCGTGCACGTCGGCATATGCCAAATCAATCGATGACCGGTCGTTTGAAATGCGCCTCGCCCTCGGCCTGGCCCGGTCTTATTTCACATCGACCCGCTTCGTCCTCAACAAGCCCTTTGCCCGCGATATGCTGTTGCGCTCGCGCTATCTTCTTGAGAGGGTAATTGAACACGGGCCCGACAAGCCGCAGAAGTTCAAAATTCCACAGGAAATTTTCGTTGTCTGATCAACCCCTCGAAGTTGGCGTCATCGGAATACCCGGCGCCTGGTCGTCCGAAGCTTTGGCCGATGCGGTAGCCGAACGTACCGGTCGACGGCTGCTTATCGACATGAAAGACGTATGCGCTGACCTGGAACATAACCGACTGCTATTTGGCGACATTGATTTATGTTCGCTCGATGCCCTGATTGTCAAAAAAATCGACCCGGTGTATTCCCCTTCGGCACTTGATCGCCTGGAGCTGTTACGCCTGGCGGTCAGCAAAGGGGTGTCGGTTTATTCGCACCCGGAACGCATCCTGCGTCTGCTTGATCGCCTGTCGTGTACGGTGACGCTGCATACAAACAACATTCCCATGCCGCCTACTGTTATTAGCGAAAACATTGAGGTCGCCAAAGATGCCATCCAGCGGTTCGATGAGGCCGTCTTGAAACCGCTGTTTTCAACGAAAGCACGAGGTATGCAAGTGGTGCGGCATGGCGACCCTGGCCTCAACCAATCGCTCAGGAAATTCCAGACAGACAACAAGGTTTTCTACATTCAGAAAAAAATTGACCTGGCCGACCGTGATCTCGGCCTGGTCTTCCTGGGCGGCGAATATATTGCCACCTACGCCCGCATAAAAAATCCCGAAAGCTGGAACACCACCACCCTCGATGGTGGCAAATATGCACCCCATCTGCCAGGCGATGACCTGATCGGGTTGGCCCATCGCGCCCAGGCCCCTTTCGGCCTGGATTTCACCTGCGTCGATATGGTCGAGACTACCGATGGTCCGGTTGTTTTCGAAGTCAGCGCCTTCGGTGGATTCCGCGGATTACGCGATGCTCACGGCATTGATGCCGCGTCTCTTTATACCAATTACGTTCTCGCCAGATCTCCGCGATATCGAAAAGGAATTTCAGGTGCCGCTTGACGACAATGACCTCATCGCCTGCCTGAGCAAACGCGTACGAGCGGGCACGACAACAAATCACGGCCTTGACTTGCGCTTTGGCGATTGCCGCTTGCGCGTCCGGGTCAATAGCCAGGAACTTGCAAAACGGCTATGTCAGTATTTCGCGCCTTTTTTGGACGCCGGGCTGAATGACCACCCCGATCTCGTAATAGATGCGCTGGAAATGCCCGAACCGGATCTCGGCATAGATTTCATGGCCTGGCCGCGTGATCCCGGCAAACCCGGTCGAAAGGATTCTTTCATTGACCTTGCCGATGGCCGGGCCTGTCGCAAAATAAAAACGACCCTGCAATATCTGATGAGTAAGAATGAACGCCTGATCTTCGGACCCTGCCTTAAAAACGATAATCAGGTGGTCAATTTCATCATCGCGCAATACATATCGTGGCTGATAAACCAGGGTTGGGTGCTGTGTCACGCCTCGGCGATCTTCCGAAATGGTCATGGTGTCGCCTTCGCCGCCTTTTCCGGTGGCGGCAAGTCGACCCTGGCGTTGCATCTGATGCCCGAAGGGTTCGACTTTGTTTCCAACGACCGGCTATTAGTCTCTCGACCCGGTGACGGTTCGGCCCGTATGCTCGGCGTTCCCAAGCAGCCGCGTATTAATCCCGGAACGGTACTGACCAACCCGGCGCTGAGCTCTGTCATCGGCCCCGAACGCCGAGCCGAACTGGCCGCCCTGCCGAGTTCTGAACTGTGGCACCTGGAGGAAAAATACGATGCCGTTATCGACTCCCTGTTTGGACCCGACCGCTTCAGGCTAGCCGCGCCAATCCAGACGTTCCTGATTCTTAACTGGCAACGCGACAGCAGCGAAGACACGGAAATAGCCCCCGTGTCCCTGCGCGACCGGCCAGATCTCCTGGCCGCAGTGATCAAGTCTCCCGGTCCGTTTCACCGGAACCCCGACGGCGGTTATTCCCTGGCCGGGGATATGCCGAACCCTGATTCCTACCTCCCGGTTCTGGACGATATTCAGGTCTTCGAGGCCACCGGCAAAGTGGATTTCACGGTCGCACGGAAATTTGTTCTGGAAAAAGCAGACGGTTGATATTTTAGCCCCCACAAAGACCATATGTTGTGTTTTGCCAACGCTGCGGCGGCTCTGCCGACATTAAACGGTCACGAAACCCGTCAATAATACTCACATCATGTTTAAGGATAATTGGTAAGCGCAATACGCAGGAATGTTCAGGTATGGCTAAATTCAAAGACGCATTGAATATCCGCAGACGCTACATACTGGGTCTCAGCGCCATCGCCTTACTGGTCACCGCGTCCTGGATAACCGTCAACATCATCACCCACGAACAACGGAATTTTTCGACATTAATCAATGTGGCTGGTCAACAAATCGGGTTAACCAGCCGCATCGCTTATTTTTCCAGTGTCCTGGCGACGACTCTCGAAGAAGAAGAATTTGACGTTGCCAATAGCCAACTCGGACGCGCCATCAACCAAATGAGGACCAATCACAGGGGCCTTCTAAATGGAGATGAGGAACGCAACATTCCCAACATTACCAATACCATACTCGATACGGTATATTTTGATCCTGCACTTGGCCTCGACGTTGCGGTTGAGCGATTCCTGAACAACGCCGATGCCGTGTACCTGTCTCGCTTCGGCGACCTTGATCTCGGCACTGCCGCTTATATCTATATAACAACCTATGGCCCGTATGTCCTGGAACCGTTATTCAATGCGGCGGTGGAGGAATATGAAAATATCGCCCAAACCGCCATTTCTGATATCGAACGCTTCGAATTGGTCATCTGGATAGCTGCGCTGATCGCTTTGATATTGGAAGTAATATTTATATTTCGCCCCATGGACCATCAGGTCCGAAATGCATTTGGTGATCTGGAACGCAAAGTAAGGCACCGCACGGCGGAATTGCTGGAAGCAAAAAAGACTGCGGAACAAGCCAACCTGACCAAATCATATTTCCTTGCGAATATGAGCCACGAACTGCGCACGCCGTTAAACGCCGTCATCGGGTTTTCAGAATTGATGCAGATGGAAACATTTGGGGCGCTAAATCATCCTCGATATCTGGAATATTCCGAGATCATCAACAGTTCCGGAAAATTTCTATTGACCCTGATCAATGATATTCTTGATTTGTCGGCAATCGAAGCGGGCAAGGTGACGCTCGACCTGAAAGAAGTCTTTCTTGACAGGGCAATACTGGACGCCATTGAACTTGTCCGGCCCCTCGCCAACAACAAGGGCCTGAGCATTAAAACGGCAAAGATGGAACAGGCGATGCGATTGACCTCGGATCCCGTTCGGCTACAACAAATATTCCTGAATATCCTGAGCAACGCGATCAAATTCACCCCGGAACACGGTTCCATTCTGATTGAGGCATTCGCCGTAAAAAAAGAATTGATATCCGTTGTCATCACAGATACCGGAATTGGTATGACGGCGCGGGAAATTGAAACCGCCATGCTTCCCTTCAAACGCAGCAGTGATCCCGTCGTCCGGGGAACCGAAGGCACCGGACTGGGCCTGCCCTTGACCAAGAAACTGGTAACCCTGCACGGAGGGACCTTTCGTATCGAAAGCGAGAAAGGCAAGGGGACCTCTATTATATTCGCGTTGCCCGGATATGCCGCCAGCCGAGATGAGAAAACCCTGGCCTGCGCCTGAAATTTTGGCGTCAATTCTTGTGATGGTCAATCGTCGAAAGTGACCTGACCCATACTTGATATGTGGGGCAAAGTGCTGTACATTTAGAAAATCGTAAATTTAATCTCACAAGGATCGGCAATCATGTCGCACGCAGCCTTATCAAAAGAACGATTAAGCCTCCGCCTGGATGGCCCGGCGAAACGCAAGCTTGAGCAGGCGGCGGCCTATACCAACACTTCGATGACCAAGTTTGTTCTCGAAAGCGCCCTCAGTCATGCCGACGAAATCGTGCAGGAGCATGAACGCATCACCCTTCCTGCTGAAGATTGGAACGTTTTTTATGACGCTCTCCTCGACCCGCCAGAGCCCAACGATGCCATGCGCGAAGGTATGAAATGGTACCGGGATTTATCCCAATAAATGACCATCACCAAAGCCCCCCTTGTCGAGCCGCTTGCCAATCACCATGACCGCAATTCATTCCATTGTGGTGAGCCTGCACTGGACGACTATATTCGTCACCGTGCCCGGCAAGACTTAAAGCGCCGGATCGCGACGGTCTTTGTCGCGGTTGGTGACGAAAAGCACGTCATTTCGGGTTATTACACACTCAATGCCGCCAGTCTGGACCGTGACGATCTCCCTGACGCCCAAGCTCGCAAACTCCCACGATATCCCGTTCCGTGTGCGATTATTGGTCGTCTTGCTATTCACGAAGCCTATCAAGGTCGGTTTTACGGCAAGTTCATGCTGTTCAACGCATTGGACCGTATTGTCCGGGCAAGCGAAAACATGGCCGTTCACGCCGTTCTTGTGGATGCCAGGAACGACGCAGCAAAAGCCTTTTACGAAAAGTTTGGTTTTCAATCCCTGCCGGGCAATCCCATGCGGCTGTTTATTCCGCTCAAGATGATTACAGGCTGATTTTCGTCACAATCTCATTTGCTGAGCGATCAAGCCCGGTAATTTTCTCTCCCAACGTTTGGCCTCCCGCCTGAGCCTTTGGCCGCGAGATGAATGAACGCAATCGTTGGAGCATTTAAAATCCCACGTAGATGGGAGCCCGCCGAGGCAGACCCTTGAGTTTGGCGATCTGATTTTTGAGACTGGCAATATAAAGACGCAATTCAGCAACGTAAGCCGGTGGACTGGCCCG
>CBFDVE010000047.1:0-11589 GCA_965613205.1 uncultured Rhodospirillaceae bacterium | reverse complement strand
GGATCCGCAGGCGATGACGCCGAAGCCACCGGCGTTGGAAATGGCCGAGACCAGGTGGCGGTCCGACAACCAGGACATGGCGCCGCCCAGAATGGCATGAGGACAGCCGAGGAAGTCCCGGCCGCGCCGCCATAAGGCATCGAGTTTTTGCTCGCCCGTTGCGCTCATGATCTAATCCTTGTCCAGGCCGTAGACCGTGTGCAGGGCGCGCACGGCACGTTCGGTGTATGCTTCGGCAATGAGCACGCTGACTTTGATTTCCGAGGTCGAAATAACCTGGATATTAATGCCTTCATCGGCCAGCGACTTGAACATGCGTTGGGCCACCCCGGCGTGAGAGCGCATACCGACCCCAATGACCGACACTTTAACCACATCGGCATCGGCGACCAGGTCTTGATGACCCAGGTCTTCCCGGTTTTCTTCAATAATCTGTACGGCCCGTTCCAGGTCGCCCCGGGTCACCGTAAAGGTCAGATCGGTGGCCTTGCCATCGTCGGAGACGTTCTGCACGATCATATCCACATTGACGCTGGCCTCGGCCAGGGGGCCGAATATACGGGCGGCGACGCCGGGCCTGTCGGCGACTTTTATCAGGGTGATTTTTGCTTCATCACGGCTGTAAGCGATGCCGCTGACTAGTTCCTGTTCCACGACTTCTTCCTCATCTACAACAAGAGTTCCGGGTTTATCGGCAAACGACGAGAGCACTTGTAGGCGCACCCCGTGTTTCATGGCGATTTCGACGGCACGGGTCTGCAACACCTTGGCCCCGACCGAGGCCATTTCGAGCATTTCTTCGTAGGTGATTTTATCGAGCTTACGGGCCTTGGCGACAATGCGCGGGTCGGCGGTGAAAATGCCTTCCACGTCCGTATAGATATCACAGCGGTCCGCATTTAAGGCGGCGGCCAGGGCCACGGCAGAGGTATCGGACCCGCCCCGGCCCAGGGTGGCGACCCGGCCACTGTCGGCGATGCCCTGAAAACCGGGCACCACGGCGACGTTACCGGCGGCCATGCTGGCGACGATGGCATCGTTGTCGATGCCCAGAATACGAGCCCTGCCATGGGCGTTATCGGTGCGGATGGGAATTTGCCAGCCCTGCCACGACCGCGCCGACACGCCAATTTCCTGCAAGGCGAGGGCCAGCAATCCGGACGTTACCTGTTCGCCCGATGCCACCACAACGTCGTATTCGCGCCGGTCTGAAATCCGGGTGATCTGGCTGACATAATCGACCAGGGAGTTGGTTACCCCGGACATCGCCGAGACGACCACGGCGATCTGATGACCGGCTTCGACCTCGGCCTTGATATTAAGCGCGACGTTTTTGATGCGCTCGATATCACCGACCGACGTGCCGCCAAATTTTTGAACAATACGCGCCATGTTTCTCCGGGTCCCAAAATCTCCATTCCATTACCCCAGATTCCGCCCTGCGTGGGCTCCGCTTCAAAGAAGCGTCACACGGGGTTTTCTGATTTTCTTTGCATGAACCTGTTGCGGGGCGACGGGCGCGTATTCATACTCTATATCATTGAAAAAACGCAACCCCGGCCATCCGGTACCGTGGCCACAAGAACAGTGTTCGAAACAAATGAATCACGCCGACCCGACCACCGCATCGCCCGAAGATGTCGAACGCTTTACCGCCATGGCCGAAAGCTGGTGGGACCCGCGTGGAAAATTCCGCCCCTTACACCAGATCAACCCGGTACGCATGGCCTATATCCGCGACCACGCGGCGCTTCATTTCGACCGCGATCCCCTGGCCACCGAGCCTTTGGCGGGTCTCAGGCTACTCGATATCGGCTGCGGCGGCGGTTTGTTATGCGAGCCCCTGACCCGGCTGGGGGCCAGCGTCACCGGTATTGATGCGGGCGACAAGAACTTAGCCGTTGCCCGTATCCATGCCGACCAAAGCGGTCTGGACATCGATTATCGCCATGTCCTGCCGGAAGACCTGGCCACGGTTGCCGGGGCCGATTTCGATATCGTGCTGAATATGGAAGTGATCGAGCATGTCGCCGATGTGGATGTTTTCCTGCGCGCCAGCACCGCCCTGTTAAAGCCGGGCGGCATCATGTTTCTGTCGACCATCAACCGCACCCTGAAAGCCCTGGCCCTGGCCAAAATCGGCGCCGAATACATTTTGCGCTGGCTGCCCATGGGCACTCATGACTGGTCCAGGTTTGTCAAACCCTCGGAACTGGGGCGCGGATTGCGCCCGCACGGGGTCAACATCACCGACCTGACCGGCATGATCTACCGCCCCCTGGCCGATCAATGGGTGCTCTCGCCCAGTGATCTGGATATCAATTATCTGGCGGTGGCGATCAAGGAAACTTAGCAGATGTGACGACGAATATCAGGCGGCAATATCATCGGTGGCGATCAGCACACGCTTGCCAAGCACCCCGAGAGCCGCTTCCAGGGTCGCCAACTTGGTCGCATGGTTCGGGTCCAGGACACGCGAAACGCCCTTGAAATCCAGGTTCATCATGCGGGCCAGGTCGGCGGGCCGTTTGTCCGATTCCTTCAAGGCTTCGCGCAAGGCGACCTTGAGTGACATCAGCGCCGAAGGCGAAACCAGGTATTGGTTCGCCTTGCGACTGCCGGGAAGCGGAATATCCTTGTCCTCCTCCAGATAAAAGGTCAGGGCCACGGACAAAGCGTCCTCCGCCATTGTCAGGGCTTCGGCAACCGTTTCACCGCCGGTAAGGGCCTCGGGGATGTCTGAAAACGAGGCCACAAAACCTCCGGCTTTCTGATCCTCTTCAAGGGTACAGGGGTATTCCAATTTGCGCATTTATCAGTCCTCTAAATCCAATTGCTTCAAAATGATTTTCAACAAAAGCGGCGAAACCTTGTTCGGAATGGTGGTGCGCGCCTGGCCAACGTAAAGCTTCGCGTGACTTCCCTTGCCCGATTTCGTATTGAGCCGCACCTGCCGACCCTTGGCTTTGGCTGCCGCCCTTATGAATTTGAGCGCCACGTTTCTGTTCATAGGAATAATATATATGGCAAAAATGCCATATCGTCCAGAAGATAATAGGGCAAAAATGCCATATTATTAAAAGGGGGAGCGGAAATGTTTTAGTTTTTAGACCGCGTCCGCCGGTTTGGGCCGGGGACGCGGCTGACGGCGATGCCTTCGTCGTCCAGATCGACCGCTTCTTTTTCCGTGGCTTCGCCGTAGATGTCCCGCTGTTCGCTGTCGCCGTAGTGGATGGCCCTGGCTTCATCGGCGAAATCTTCGCCCACGTATTCGAAGTTTTCTTCCACGGCCTGGCGAATTTTTCCGGTCGCTTCAAGAATTTGGCGGGCCACTTCACGGGCCCGTTGTTCCGACCCTTTGTCCGTCGGGTGCTTTTTCGCCAGTGCCGAGTTGCTGGACAGGCGCGGCGCCATAGGGGCCTTGCCGACATGTTTATCGCCACACACCGGGCAATCGATATCGCCATGGGCAAGCTGTTCATTATAGGACGCGCTACTGCGGAACCAGGCTTCAAATTCATGGTCACGGGAGCATTTCAGGCGAAACAGGATCATATTGAATTCAACCTCCAGGATATTCATAGCACCCTACCTCGAATTGCTGACAATAAACTTAACAGGCGACAAATAAGGCCGCCCATGCGATGACGGTTGTATGACCCCCGAAAAACCCCGACATCTGCAAATTACCGAACCTTCACCGTGGATCATCCGCTTCGCGCCCCTGATCGAGGCTGGCGGAAGTGTCCTCGATCTGGCCTGCGGTGGTGGTCGGCATGGCCGCTATCTGCTGGATCGGGGCTATCAGGTGACGTTTGTGGACCGGGATATCTCGGCCATCGGCAACCTGGAAAACCGGCAGGGTGCCCAGATCATTGAGGCCGATCTGGAACAGGGGGATGATATTTTTTCCGGGCTTCTGGCCGGACGGCGCTTCGATGGCATTGTCGTCAGCAACTACCTGTTTCGGCCTTTGCTTGGGCCCATGGTAGCGGCATTGAACCCCGGCGGCGTGCTGATATACGAGACCTTCGGGCGTGGCAACGAACGCTTTTCCCGCCCGCGCAACCCCGATCACCTGCTGATCAGCGGCGAATTGCTGGAACGGGTCGGCGGGCATTTGCAAGTGCTTGCCTATGAAAGCGGGATCATCGACAAAGGCCCCCTGCCCGGTGTCATTCAGCGCATCTGCGCCATCGCCGAAACTGAGCCCCAGCCCCTGGACCCGCTATAGGGGCCCGCTATAGGGGCCCGCTATAGGGGAATGACGCGATTGGCCGGGAACCAGGCCGTTATGGTGGTGCCCTGACCCGGCACGCTTTCGATATCCAGGCCACCGCCATGTTCTTTTGCCAGGGCGGCACTGAGCGGCAGCCCCAATCCGGTACCTTCATGTGCCCGCGACGAATTTTTCCGGACCTGGCCAAACTCGGTCAGGGCGGTGCTCAACTCGTCTTCGCTCATGCCAATTCCGGAATCTGTCACCGAAAGGGCCATCGTGCCATCGTCCCGCATCCGCGCATTCAACTCAATGGTTCCTTTTTTCTCGGTAAATTTTATCGAATTGGATACAAAATTGATCATGATCTGTTTGATCCGGCGTTCATCGGCGATCAGGCCCGGAAACGGTTGGTGGACATTAATAATGATACGAATTCGTTTTTGTTCGGCCCGTGGCCTGAGCATACTGACGACGATGGTAAATACATGCTCGATATCGACTTCCTGTTCAGTTAATTCCAGTTTGCCGATTTCGACTGCCGAAAGGTCAAGTATGTCGTTGATCAATTCCAGCAAATGCTGGCCGGACACCATAATATTATTGATGTATTCTTCATACTTGGGCGGCTGAATCTTGCCGAACACTTCGAATTTGATGGCCTCGGTAAAGCCAATAATGGCGTTCAGGGGGGAGCGCAGTTCGTGGCTCATATGGGCCATGAACTCGGATTTGGTCAGGCTGGCGGCGTAGGCTTCTTCCCGGGCCATTTCCTGCCCGACAAAAGCCCGCTTGCGTTCTTCTATTTCCAGACGCAACTGGCGGGTCCGGTCATAAATCCGGGCTTCCAGGTTTTCATTGGCTTGACGCATTTTCCGCTCGGCTTCAAGGCGTTCACTAATGTCCCGAGAGACGGCGACAAATACCGGCGGGTCTGTCACCTTGGAGAGTTGCAAGTTGATTTCGACCGGGTAATCGCTGCCGTCTTTGCGGCGATGTTTGGTGGTGAAGGAAATATTACCGACATCGCCTGACAGCAACGGCGCGATCAGATGGCGAAATTCAGTTTTAGTCATTTCAGGCTTGATATCGACCGGCGTCATGGTGCGTATTTCGTCGATCAGGAATTGCAGATTCTCCCGCGCCGCCCTGTTGACATGATTGAACAGGAGGGTCTCTCGATCAAACAGGTAAATTTCGTTGATCGAATCGTCCATGATTTGGCCAAATTGCTGCACCGTTCCGGTTTTTTCCAGCACCGCCTGGCGCATATCATCGAACGCCCGGGCCAGTTTCCCCAGCTCATCATTGCCGGTCTTGGGCAGCGGGCTGTGATAATCGCCCTGGGCCAGTTTATCGGCAAGGTCGGCCAGCTTCAGGGCCGGCGCGCTGACAAAAACATCGACGAAATAGATGATCACCGTCATCGACAACACAAATATCATCGACAGCACGGCGGAAAGCCGAAGCAATCGGGTTCTGAATCCGTTCAGCGAAGGTTCCAGATCGGCGACCAGGACAAGTTTTCCCATCCGATTGTCGCGAAAATCAATATCATGATCGATTATTCGCAATTCCCTGTCTTCGGGTCGGGCAACCGCGACAAGCGGGTATATCTTGCGTCCGCTATCGTCGAATAATGTCAGTGTCAGCCAATCTTTATGTCTTTGCAAAATGGCGTCCAGGTCTTCGTAAATGGCCGCATACTGACGCTTGATCATCAGCGGCACCAGGACTTCCGTCGTGATCGCCAGCTTGTCGTGAATATTGGCCTCGATGTCGCGAATCGCCTGTCGCTCGGCACCAGGATACCAGATCAAGACCACATAACCGCCAAGGATCAGGGCGATGAATATGCTGAAAGCGAGTAATTTTCTGCGAACGGACATTTGAACCTTTAGCGTCAATCCCGTGGATAGAATCTTGCGGGACCCAGTTTCGTTAGAATTTCATAATCAGCGGAAGAGGCGACGACCACGTCTTTCAGGGGAACTTTCGCCAGCAATTTATTACCGGCTTCACTTTTCCACATGCTCAGGAAAGCCTGACGAACGCTTTCCCGGTGCGCCGCCAGCAAGGCGGCGACAAATAATACTCCCCCGAGCACACGCATTTCACGCCTCATGATCAATAAAACCCGCTCGCGATACCAAGACAATATACGATTTCAAAATATTAGCGGGTCACGAATATTTGATCAAATCGGTTTCCCGGTCATGGCTCAGTGCCGGAATTTTGCGGCGGGCCTGGTCGACCAGGGACAGGTCGATATGGGCGGCAATAAATCCCGGTTGATCGCCGCCATCGGCCAATATATTGCCCCAGGGATCGATGATCAGCGAATGGCCATAAGTCTGTCGATTACCGGGATGATCGCCGCACTGGGCCGGGGCAATGACGAAACACGCGGTTTCAATCGCCCTGGCCCGTTGCAGGATGTGCCAATGGGCCTGGCCGCTGATGCGGGTAAAGGCCGAGGGGGTGGCGATCACCTTGGCTCCGCCATGGGCGAGCATTCGAAACTGATCGGCAAACCGCAGATCATAACAAATGGTCATGCCAAGCTGGCACCAGGGCGTGCTCGCCAGGACGGCCTCGGTGCCGGCCTGATAGTGGTTCGATTCCCGGTGATCTTCGGCACCGCCCAGGTTGACATCGAACATATGGACCTTGTCGTAACGGGCGCGCACGCTTCCGTCGTTGTCGATCAGGAACGACCGGTTGGCCATTTTTTCGGCCTTATCATCCTTGATCACGAGGGAACCAAGCAAAATCCAGGCCCCGGTTTGCCGGGCCAGGTCTTTGTAGGCTTGCAGCACCGGGTTATCGGCTTCCGGGCCGACCTTGGAAAGCAGGTTCTGTTTGTTTGACTCCATCACATTGCAGGTTTCAGGCAAGGCAATCAGGTCGGCCCCATCATCGCGGGCGCGGCGCACCAGGTCACAGGCAGCGGCCAGATTGGCGGCCACGTCAGCGCCGGTATTGGTCTGAATACAGGCGGCTCGAAATTTCATTGTCAGGCCAGGCCCAGCAGCGGGTCCAGTTCGTCGTCGAATTCCAGATCGAACAGATCATCGCAGCCGCCGACATGTTTGCCATCGACAAATATTTGCGGCACCGATGTCGAACCACCGGACCGATCAATCATTTCGCCCCGCTTGGTACCATCGAACATGACGTTGTATTCGGTGAAGGCGACGCCTTTTTTTTTCAGCAGCGACTTGGCGTTTTGACAAAAGCCGCAAATCGGGGTGGTGTATATTTCTACCTCGGCCAATCTTCATATCTCCATTGTCTGGAAAGTTTCCAGTGACTCGTAATATAGAATTTTCGAGCCCCCGTTACAATGCAGGAAACGGCCTGAGCACGCGGCTGAGGGTGAGCACATCGACCGCCCCGGCCCCCGCGCGGAGCAGGGCTCGCGCGGAGCTGTTGGCGGTCGCCCCGGTGGTCATGACATCATCGATCAGCAACACCCGGCGACCGGCCAGCAGAGTCAGATGTTTCCGTCGTACTTTGAACGCTCCGCCCACATTGCGCCGCCGGGCGAGGGCCCCGAGCCGCCCTTGCGATGGCGTGCGTCGGGTCCGCCACATCGCGTCAGGAACGACAGTTTTACGCGCAATCGCGCCAATTTCACGGGCCAGCAAAGCGGCCTGGTTGTAGCGCCGTGAAAACAGGCGCGACCAATGCAGGGGAACCGGCACGATCAAGTCGGCCTGATCGAGCAAATCCGCCCCGGCGCGGGCCATCCAGCGGGCATAGGTCGGCGCGGCGTCTGTGCGGTCGCCATGTTTGAAGGCCAAAATCAGGTGTCGGCTGGCATCATCATAAGCCATCACCGCGCGGGCGCGGGCAAACACGGTTGGCTGACGCACGCACGAGGCGCACTGCAATTTCGAATTTGACTGGGCATCGGCAAATTCAAAGGGCAGGCCACACCGGGCACAGGCGGGGTCGCCGACAAAAGTGATCGCCGACCAGCACTCGCCACACAAGCCGCCGGTGGTCTCGACCAGCACGCCACAACCCAGGCACTGGGGCGGCAGCAACAGATCGAGCGCGACAGCGAAATTTACCGATGAAGTGGTCTGTGCCATAACATTACAATGTCTGACTCGATGTTCATTTTCAACCGCCGCACCGTGCGTCGCCACCGGGACCGGGCGGCGGCAAGCTTCGGTGAACACGATTTTCTGATCACCGACGTGGCTGAAAAGCTGGCCGATCGGCTGGACGATATCCAACGGTCTTTCCCCGTGGCCCTGGATCTGGGCTGCCACAACGGCGGCCTGGGGCGGCGGCTGAACGGGCGCGGCGCTATCGAAACCCTGTTTGCCTGCGACCTGTCGCAAGCCATGGCCGCCACCGCCGGACCCTTGGCGACCGCTGCCGATGAAGAATTCCTGCCCTTCGCCGATGACAGTTTTGATCTGGTGCTGAGCAACCTGAGCCTGCACTGGGTCAATGATCTGCCCGGCGCCCTGAGCCAGCTAAAACGCGTCATCAAGCCCGGCGGCCTGTTGCTGGCGGCAATGCTGGGCGGCGATACCCTGAAAGAACTGCGCCACGCCCTGGCCGCTGCCGAGGCCGCCTGCGAGGGCGGCCTGAGCCCGCGCGTATCGCCCTTTGCCGATGTCCGCGATGGCGGCAATTTGCTGGCCAGGGCCGGCTTTACCGGTTCGGTTGCCGACAGTGAGACGATCACCGTTTCCTACCAACATCCCATGGGCCTGCTGGCCGACCTGCGCGGCATGGGCGAAACCAACGCGGTCGCGAAAAATCGCAAAGGGTTCACTCAACGAACCACAATGATGCACGCCATGGCTGCCTATCAGGAAACATTTGGCGATGAAGACGGACGCATCCCGGCGACCTTTCAGGTCATCTACCTGACCGGTTGGGTAGCAGACGCGTAGCTTCCCCTTGCCACAGACTTTCCAGTTGCCTACATTCCGGCCATGAAATTTCCCGATCCCCTGATCCCCGGCAAACTAATCAAGCGTTACAAGCGGTTTTTGACCGATGTGGAACTTGCCAACGGTGACGTGGTGGTCGCCCACTGCGCCAATTCCGGGTCCATGCTGTCGGTCAAGGAACCGGGGGCAGACGTTTGGCTGTCGCCGGCCCGCAACCCGGATCGCAAGCTGCGCTACACCTGGGAATTGATTAGAATTGGTAAAACCCTGGTTGGCATCAATACGGCCCTGGCCAACGGAATTGTCGAACAAGCCATTTTGGACGGCACCATTGCCGAACTGTCGGGCTATGAGACGCTGCGGCGGGAAGTCAAGTACGGCAAAAATTCCCGCATTGATATCTTGTTGCAGGACCCGGCCCGGCCGACATGTTATGTGGAGGTCAAGAACGTCACCCTGAAACGGGAACCGGGTGGCGAAGGACCGGTCGAGTTCCCGGATTCAGTGACCACCCGGGGGGCCAAGCACCTGGTCGAGCTTTCCGACATGGTGCGCGATGGCCATCGGGCGACCATGGTCTATCTGGTACAGCGAACCGATGCCGATCATTTTTCCGTGGCCGCCGATATCGATCCTGACTACGCCAGCGCCCTTGATAAGGCTATGGCCGCCGGCGTTGAAGTATTATGCTATGGCTGCAATCTGAGCCTTGAGGAAATAAAGGTTTCCGGGCCTTTGAGGATGAAAGTAACGGTAAACGCGAAGCCATGAATGACGAACTGAGCCATACCAGCTACCCCCAGGAACGATCCATTAAAATCCACACGGCGGCGGATTTCGATGGTATGCGCAAGGCCGGGCGGCTGGCCGCCGAGACCCTGGATTACATCACGCCGATGATCAAGCCCGGCATCACCACCGATGAGATCAATACCTGGGTGCATGATTTCACCCTTGATCATGGGGCCATACCGGCCCCTCTGAACTATCGGGGGTTTCCCAAATCCGTCTGTACGTCGATTAATCATGTGGTTTGTCATGGCATTCCCGGCGACAAGAAGCTGATCGACGGCGATATCATCAACATCGACGTGACATCCATCCTGGACGGCTGGTACGGCGACACCAGCCGCATGTTCTGCCTCGGCAACGTCAGTGTGAAGGCGCGCAATCTTGTCGATGCCACCTATCAGGCCCTGTGGCAAGGCATTGAAGCGGTGCGTCCGGGGGCGACGACAGGTGATATCGGCCACGCCATTCAGGATTTCGCCGAAAAGAAACGCTATTCCGTGGTCCGTGATTTTTGCGGCCACGGGCTTGGGCAAGTCTTCCACGACGCCCCCAACATCATGCATTTCGGTGTTCCCGGAACCGGCCCGGTGCTCAGGGAAGGGATGTTTTTCACCATCGAACCGATGATCAACATCGGCGGCTATGATGTTAAGATCAAAAGCGACGCCTGGACCGCGGTGACCAAGGACCGATCCTTGTCGGCCCAGTTCGAACATTCCCTCGCCGTCACCGCCGATGGCTACGAAATCTTCACCCGTTCCCCGGCTGGTCTGGACAGGCCGACCTTTTAGGGCATATTGATCAGGGGTATCACCACACTACCCCTATCACGATTGATTGTGAAGCCATCGCCGTGCCCGATGAAACAAATGCCAAAGTAAAAACCGAACACGGCGGTCACCGGCAACGGTTGCGTCGGCGCTTCATGAAAAGCGGGGCCGATGCTCTGGCCGATTACGAGATGCTGGAACTGGTGCTGTTTCCGGCCCTGCCCCGGCGCGACACCAAACCCCTGGCCAAGGCCCTGCTGAAACGCTTCGGGTCTTTCGCCGAAGTGATCAGTGCCGAGCCGGTCGATCTTCAATCCATCGACGGTATTGGTGAAGCCGCCGTGGTCGCCCTGAAGACCGTGCAGGCGGCGGCGCACCGGCTGGCCTTCGATGAAATCATCGACCGGCCGGTGCTGGCATCGTGGGATAAGCTGATCCAATACTGCAAGGCGACCATGGCTTATGAGAAATCGGAGCGCTTTCGCATTTTGTTCCTGAACAAGAAAAACGTGCTGATCGCCGACGAAGTGCAGCAAAAAGGCACCGTCGATCACACCCCGGTGTACCCGCGCGAAGTGATCAAGCGGGCGTTGGAGCTGGGGGCCACGGCGCTGATCATGGTCCACAATCACCCCAGCGGCGACCCCGCCCCCTCAAAGGCCGATATCGACATGACCAAAGAAGTGTTTGAGGCCGCCGCCAAGCTGGGCATTGTCCTGCACGATCACCTGATCGTCTCGAAAAGCGGCCACAGTTCGTTCAAGACCATGGGGTTGTTGTAGGGATTCGAAGTATACTGAGGCCACCTGATGCGGACCAATAACAGAAGGATGCGGTTTTTTAACTTCTAGCTCATTTAGGATCATGCCTCGCAGTTCTATGCTTATTA
>CBFDVE010000046.1:0-11596 GCA_965613205.1 uncultured Rhodospirillaceae bacterium | reverse complement strand
GTTCCTCGTCACGAAACAAAATAACAGGGTCAGAATGGTTCATAATATCTCGGAAATGCTCTAACCCGGCGCCGGCGACAATCAGGGGTTTCATCAAAGTCACACCAATTTACGATCCGGCTTATCGAAAAATATATGAAGAACCCCTGCGCCAGGCCGGAATGCCCGAAGAGTAATTGCTATCCCTTGCGACCCGTATGGACCACCAGGGCGACGGCGACCATGGCCACGGCCATGCCGATGATGTCGCCGATTTCCAGGGTTTCATCGAACAGCAACCAGGCTTCCAGCGCCACCACCGGCGGCACCAGGTAGAACAGGCTGGCGACTTTCGAGGCTTCGCCGCGGCGAATGATGATGTAAAGCAATGTCATGGCGCCCAAAGACAGCACCACGATTAACCAGCTAAGCGCGAAAATGAACTCGCCGGACCACTCAATGACCCCGTCTTCCAGAACCAGGGACAGGGCCAGCATGGGCAGCGCCGCCACGGCGAACTGAATGGCCGAACCGGTGCGCAAATCCATGCCCTGAGAGTGGCGCTTCTGATACAGGGTGCCGAGGGTGATGCCGAGCAACGAGACCACGCAGGCGATGATGCCAATAGCCGATCCACTGCCGGGAGCGATATCGTCGCCAACCACCATGGCGACGCCGCCAAAACCAATCAGAAAACCGATCCATTGCCGGGCGTTGACTTTTTCACCCAGATACGGCCCGGCGGCGACCGCCGTCAACACCGGCTGGACGCCGACGATCAGGGCCGCAATTGCCGCCGGTATACCCTGGGATATAGCCCAGAACACACCGCCCAGATAACTGCCCTGAATCAGCAAGCCGACAATGGCGATATGGCCCGCTTCGCGCAGACTTTTTGGCCACGGCGCGCGCCAGGCCCAGGCGATCAAGGTCAGCAACACCGTAATAATCGCAAACCGAAGGGCCAGGAACGTGAACGGTTCGGCATAAGGCAAACCCAACCGGGCACCGATAAATCCGGTGCTCCACAGCAACACGAAAATTCCCGGTACGGCGGTCGTCACGATCTGCTTGGCATTGCCCATTGGCGGTGAGTCCTCAAAAAAAATATTGCCGGACTGTTGCATTCCCCGAATTCATTGACAATGTTCTTGTCATCCTCTTTAGGTATGTACTATGCGATCCTGTGACACCTGCCCCGGCTCTAACGAATGCGCCGCCACCAACCTGCATCCGGTTCTGGCCCAGGTGTTCTCGCTCTATGCCTCGGGCGTCACCGACAAATTCGATATTCTGTTCGCCCTTGAGCCTGAAAGCGAAGCCCTGCTTGAAAAATTCAACAGCCAGATATCACCTGATTGCTGGTCGAAAGCGGCCCTGCTGACCATTGCCGATACCATAACCACACTGATTGTAGGGCTGGACTCTTCGCCCCCCCTGGCCGATACTTTCAGGCAACGGATCGAGGCCGACCTGGCCATGGCCGTGGATGCTTTTAGCCGGTTCCCGTGGGCGGTAGCGGAACTGGTCGAACAGGCCCCGGACCTGTATCAGGAGATCGTCGATCGAACGGCGGATGCGGCTTTTGCCGACCACATGTCGAAACGCAACTTTGTCAAGCTGTGCAAACAAGTCGCCTACAGGTAGGAACAGGTTCATGAGTCAATTGATAGGAGTCTCGAAAGCGGCCCGGATGATCGGCGTTTCCAGGTCGGATTTGAGCAAGCGGCTGGCCAGCGCCGGGGTCGAAACTTTCGAAGGTCAGGTCGATCTGGAAAAGGTCAAATGCCTGGCCCCGACCCTTAATCTGAGCGACCCGGATATGGATCGTCTCGACCTGATCCGGGAAAATCCCGTGGAGCGGGTGCACAGCAGCGACACAACATCATCGACGCAGGACCTGCTCGATGAAATTCACCGCCTGTCGACCGAATTAATGGTCGAAGCCGGCATCAGCCACCAGTACCGGCAGTTGATCGAAGATGTCGCCTCGAAACTGGGTGAAATGCAGGTTTCTGAGGTCGGTGAACGGCGCGATATCGCGTTCGAGCTGTGTGAGTGGCTGCGTCACAAGGCATCGACTGACTAAAGATTATTCTACTTGGCAGTTGTTCCAATCGACATCACAGGGTAGTCTGTTCGCAGGTGCGAATTCGCAAGTGCGAACAGACTTAACCGAAGGACCCTGAATGCTTTACCACAGCTTTGAAATCGCCCACGCCGCCCTGGCCCCTTTGAAAAAACTGAGCCACGCCGGACAATGGATTTATTCCAGCCCCTACAATCCGCTGTCCTATACACCGTTCGGCAAATCCATGGCCGCGGCGTGCGAGGTTTTCGACCGCGTTACAAAGCGCTATGACAAGCCGCAATGGGATATTTGCGAGACCCTGATCGACGGCAAATCCGTCCCCATCAGCATCACCACCCGCCTGAGCACGCCCTTTTGCGACTTGCTGCATTTTGGCAAAAAAACAACCCCCGGCAAATCCCCCAGGGTACTGATCATCGCACCCTTGTCGGGCCACTATGCCACCTTGCTGCGGGGCACCGTGCGGGCCATGCTGCCGGACCACGATGTGTTCGTCACCGATTGGCTGGACGCCCGTGAAATCCCATTGTCCCAAGGGCCCTTCACGCTCGATGACCATATCGACATGCTGATTGATTTCATTCACTTGCTGGGTCCCGACGTGCATGTCATCGCCGTCTGCCAGCCGACCGCATCGCTGCTCGCCGCCGTGGCCCTGATGGCGGCGGATGACGATCCGGACCAGCCCCGCTCCATGACCCTGATGGGCGGACCGATCGATACCCGCATCAATCCGACCGAGGTCAACCGTCACGCCGAGGGCAAGCCGCTCGCCTGGTTCGAACATGCGGTTATTTCCCGCGTTCCCTTGCCCCTGCCCGGCGCCATGCGTCGTGTCTATCCGGGTTTCGTGCAGCTTTCGGGCTTCATGACCATGAATCTGGACCGGCACATGGAATCCCATATAGGTTTGTACAACCATCTGGTCGAAGGAGATGGTGATTCAGCCGATCAGCACCGGAAATTTTACGACGAATATCTCGCCGTTATGGACCTGCCGGCGGAATTCTATTTACAAACCATCGAAACCATCTTCAAGGAACACGCCCTGCCCCAGGGCCGCATGACCCACCGGGGCGTTACCGTCGATCCGGCCCAAATCAAAAAAACCGCGCTGATGACTGTTGAGGGCGAAAAAGATGATATCTGCGGCGTCGGCCAGACCAGCGCCGCCCATGATCTTTGCTCAGACCTGGCCGATGATCGCAAGGTCAGGTACGTGCAAAAGGGCGTCGGCCACTATGGCGTGTTTAACGGTCGCCGCTGGCGCGATGAAATCCAGCCCCGCATCGCCGCCTTCATCGCCGATAATTCCTGACCCTGTTTTTTTGATTAAGTCCAGGTTGCACATAACACACTTGTGAATTTACACTCATCGCATATTTGTTAGTTTCCCCTACTCTATTTTTCATATTCTAAAAATGTTGGGGAAATTTTTCGCATGACTATTCACAATTCGGCCCTTGTTCGGGCTTTTGTCGTTTTCATACTTTTGTTGGGCTTTAGCGGATTGGCAACGGCTGCTGGCGATGGCCTGATTGTCAAGGACAGCGCATTCGGCGTCGCCAAGACCATTGATCGACTCGGTATGGCGCTGGAACGCAAGGGCATTAAAGTGTTCAAGCGCATTAATCACGGCAAGGGTGCCGCCAGCATCGGCATGGAACTGGGCGAGGCCGAAGTGCTTATTTTTGGCACCCCCAAAATCGGCACGCCGCTGATGCAATCCAATGCCATGATCGGCCTGGACTTACCCTTGAAAGTACTGGTCTGGAAGGCCGCCGACGGAAAGGTCAAATTGGCCTATACGGACCCCGCGTGGCTGGCCGAACGCTATGGAATTACCGACAAAAACAAGGTATTCAAAGGCATCACCGGGGCGCTCAACAAGTTCACCACCATGGCGACCACCGTGGGTGGCTTGCCCCAACAGTAATAACACCTTAACGGCCCGCGTGCGCCGTGTGCAGGGTGATTCCATGCAGTCAGCGTTGCCGGGTGAAAACCCATGTATCGTCACTGGACAAATGCGCTTGCCAGCGATAGCCACCATCCTTGAATTTTTTCAAATCCTCCGCGCGTTCCAGCCGATTGATGATCATGTAGCGGGCCATCATTCCACGCGCCTGTTTGGCGAACATGCCAAGAATTTTGGCCTCGCCGTTTTTAACTTCCTTGAAAACGGGCGTAATAACCCGGCTTTTCATTTCTTTCGAACGGGCCGCCTTGAAATATTCCTTCGAGGCCAGATTAATCACCACCGGTTCCTTGTCTCCGGCGACTTTTTGATCAATGGCGCGGCCCAGGTCCTGGCCCCAGAATTCATACAGATCGGCAGCCTTGCGGGTCCCTAGACGGCGACCCATTTCCAGCCGGTAAGGTTGAATCAGGTCGAGCGGCCGCAGGGTGCCGTACAGCCCCGACAAAATGCGCAGATGGTCTTGCGCAAAGGCCAGGTCATCGGCGCTTAAAGTTTTCGCATCCAAACCGACATACGTATCGCCATTGAAAACCAGCACCGCCTGGCGGGCATTGGCCTTGGTGAACGGGGTGCGAAAAGCCTTGAAACGGGCGAAATTCAGCTCCGTCAACTTGTCGCTCAGCTTCATCAGGCGTTGCAGTTGGGACCAGCTAAGTTTTCGCGCCGCCCTGACCAATTGTTCCGACTGTTTCAGAAATCTGGGCTGGCTATGGGGTAAATCGACCGCCGCGTCCGAAAAATCAAGTTTCTTGGCGGGTGACACAAGGGCCAGCATGGCAGGAGAACTCCGTTGAATGATTTTCATATCAGGTTCAATATTGGAATGGTTTTAACAACTTTTCCAAAACAAGGCCAGAGCATAAACATGGGCAACAAAATCGAGAAAACCAGAGACCAGTGGCGATCCCAATTGACCCCGGAGCAATTCGCCGTCTGTCGCGACAAGGCCACCGAGCGTCCATTCAGCGGCAAATACGACAGCGCCAGTGCGCCCGGCACCTACATCTGCGTCTGCTGCGGTGAGGAATTGTTTACCTCAAGTGACAAATTCGACGCCGGGTGCGGCTGGCCCAGTTTTTCCACCGCCATTCAGTCCGGCAGTATTGACGAACATCAAGACAAGAGCCTGGGAATGGTCCGCATCGAAGTCACCTGTTCCCGCTGCCAGTCCCATTTGGGCCATGTGTTTAACGATGGCCCGGCGCCCACCGGGCTGCGCTATTGTATCAATTCAGTGTCACTTGATTTCAAGGATGAATAAATCGAACAAGTGGGCTAGACTCTTGCGATGAAAAGATTTTTTGTCGCAATTGTTCTAACCCTGTCCGTCTCGGCCTGCGCCAGTGATCGACAGGCTAATCCAGTTGCCGAACCGCTTCGTCACTTCAGCTACAATCAAGCCGTCGCCGCCATCGCCGAGGGCAAAGCCGCGAGCCAGAAGGGTGATCATGCCCAGGCCATCGCCGCCCTGCAAACCGGACTGATCCTGTGGCCCGCCCATCAGCCCGGTTGGGCGGCATTGTCTATGGCTTATCAGAATTCCGGCGACAGCCAGGGTGCCAACTACGCCGGTTACTTCGCCGAACGCATCGAATGGGCCAATTCCCTGCACGGCAGAACCGCCGCCGCCGCCTTTGACAACATCGCCCTGATCGATAAGGAAAAACCCTACGCCGACCGTCGGATCGTGCAAACGGCAACCTTGCTGTCTGCCTTCTATCGCCAGGGCGAGGCCCGGATCAGGGGCGTTCAGGCGGCGCAACTGGAAGCCCGGAAAACGTTCGGCCAGCGTTATTTGATCTACCCGGTCGCCATCGTCAGCGGCGGCGTCGTCGTTTACCAACTCATCAAGGCGGCCGGATATCAATAAAGGCCGTAGCCGGACGAAAACCGCAGAGTCAGGCCCAGATATTTGCGCAATGACTGGCCATCGGAAAAAGCTTGCACGACCATCCCCTGCCCCGGATCACCCGAAAAACCATCGGTGATGCGAATGTGATCGTCGATGATTTTTATACGCCGGTGCAAGGGGCGGCCATAGCCCTGGTGGGTGCCTTCGAAACCATCTTTTGAAAACGCCAGGCACCGGGCCCTGGCCCGGTCTTCCAGGCGAAACAGTCCCAAGGACAGGCTGGCCGGTTCGCCGGTTCCGCCGGCCGGAACAAAATGGGCCCTGGCCGAGCGATAAGCATCACGAATTTTCGGGGCCGCCGTATAGACACCGGTTCCCGGATCGGCGATCCAGTCTTCGCCGTCGATATTCAGTTCGACCGCCAGGGCATCGTTATGGGCGTGGCCTCCGTTGCCATCCTGGCCGATGGGGCCGCAGCGCACGGACAGGAAGAAGCGTTCCGAACGCCAGCCATACAATCCAAAATCCGGATAGCTGAAAGCCTCCAGGTCCTGCAAAACGGAGGCATCAGGCGGCACGATTTTAATGTCACCGGTCAGGTTCAGGTCAACCGGTTCGGACGGTCCTGAATAAACCACCGGTGTCGGTCGACCGCCTGGTAGCGTAACCCCTGCCGCCAGGGCGGAAACAACCCGGCCATTGAAATCCTGATCTTTGCCGCAGAACCGGGCCAGATCGTCCCGCTCGAACAAACCGTTGATGGCGCCGACCAAGGCCCGGTGATCCAGATCGACAGGCACGGTCAAGGTGAAGAAATGGCCGCTGTCGTTATCGCCAATTTGCACCACCCGGCCATTGGACTTGGTCGCGTGCATGGAAAATTCGGCCATGCGTTGCAGTTTTTCCATGTGTGACAACGGCAGGGCCCCGGACTTGCCCTGCCCCAGCAATAACGCCGTGCCGAAAATCGCCATTTCGGCCGATAGCTGATGATAGCTGGTCGAGGCTTCGAAATTGGCCCCGTCGGCGCTAAATTGACGGTCGATCTGGGTGACGAATTCGTCGCTGGCAAAAGTCAACCACTTCTCGCTTTCTTCGCCACGGGGTAGATAGGCGGCGATGAACAGCAAACCGACCACATTGGCCAGGTAATGGTTGGCCCCCTGGCTTTCCAGATTGGCGAAAATATGGCGGCCATGGGCGACAATCAGGGCCTGAAATTCGGCCCTGAACGGGGCGTCCAGTTCGGCCTCCAGCAAATCGTCGGCCAGCAACATGTTGGCCGCCCGGATCGCCACATCCATGGTGCACATCCAGTTAACCCCATAACCGGGCGGATTGGCGGCGGCGAAATCGAGCACCTGGTTGCGAAATTCCGCCACCTGATTGCCGTAAGCCAGCCACGGCAGATGCTGGCACCGGGCCAGTTCCCACGGCACCTTCACATCGACCCCCGGACGGTGCCCGTAGATCAGAGACGATGATAATCGGTCGGCCCGCCAGCGATAACCGGACTTGAAATCGACCTGCCAGTCGATCGCCGAATAATCTGCGTCGATCAGGGCCCGGATGGCGGCGGCACGCTGTTGATTGCCCGGCGACAGGGGTTCGCCGTGGCCCATCGCGGCGACAACTCTCGGCCCGGACCCCAGCAGATCAAACCGATGGGCCAGAACCGATTGACAGTCGATGTCTGTTGGCTTGTCAGCCAGCGCACCGAGCAGCCTGGCCAGGGGCGGCGGATCGGATTGCACCGGAACATAGCTTTCCCGCTGCCGCCACATCACCCCGCGCACATGCCCGATGATTATTCTGCGACCGTAGCCCAGCACTTTCCGCAGCGCCGTTTTGGGCGACAAACTGAACGCATACCGGGCCAGGTGAGACAGGCTCATGACCCAATTGCATCCATAAATACGGCTTCCAGGATTTCCGCCTGTCGCCGCCATGAATAGGCTGCCAGCTTGTTTTTATCCAATTTCGGAAAATCCCCGGCGGTGACCGCCCGCAGGGCCGCGTCAACCTGATCGGCGTCTTCACAGGAAAAAAACGGCGCATGGATGGCTTTGGCGATAGCCCGGCATTCGGCGGTTTCGCCGGGCAGGCAGATCACCGGGCGTCCGGTCGCCATGTAATCGCCGAACTTGTGATGATACAGCATCGGCCCATGCCGGGGATACAGGATGGCGGTGGCACCGGCCAGCAAGGGGGCCAGCTCGGCCGGGGCCAGGAAAGATCGGCTGACCACACGGCAGTAGGCGTCCAGAGGCGCGAGAACCCGCTCGGCCATTTTCCAATCATTGCCGAAATAGCAGACCTCCACTGCTGTTTCCGCCGGCATATCCTGAAGCCATGTCTGAACGCCCTTGCCCATGACCGCCAGCATTTGGCCATCATATATGCTGCCGGAAATGACCAGGCGAAAGGCTTCCGATGGTGCCTCTTGGGGATTACCAAAGCCGCTGTAAATGACCTGGGCGGCGGTGCCGAAGCGACGGGAAACCATGTCCCCGTGGGCTTGTGACAAGGCGGTGAACCCAGCCGCAGTGCCATACCGCCCGCTCAACCAGGACCTGAACGGGCCGGGGATATAGTGATCCCAGTTGTCTTTCATATCGGCGACCCAGGGACACCCGGCCCGTTGGGCCAGGTCCCGACCGATGTTCCAGGCATCTGTATTACCGAATGTCGCCCAGGCTATGTCCGGTTTGAAATCGCTGGCCAGAAAGTTGATAGCATCGTCCGCCCCGCGCCGCCAATTGTAGAACACGCCCCCTTGCAGCAGATAGCTTACCGCCACCACCGCCTGTCGAATACCGCTCGGCAGACGGCCCTGGTGCAGGCGTTCAAGCAGCGGTGCCGGGGCCGGCTTGCACGGCAGGGTATAAGGACTTGACCAGTCGTGGTTTGCCATGCGGGTCCGGTGATCGGCGATTGATACGTGCCCCGAGCCTGCGCCGCTGAGCAACACAATCTGATGGCCCCGTTGGGCCATGGCCGTGGCGAATGTCGCCATGCGGACGGCGCACACATGGTCCATTTGCGGATGGCAATGATTGATCAAGACCGCCCGCATAATCAAGACGCCCTCTCGCACAGGGGCGGCAATTGGGGCATAGATTTAACCCGGTCGATAAAATGCCGCCGCCACATCTCGTCAATGAAGGGTTTCCACACGTTTGTCGCCAGCGCATCGTCGCCGTTTCGCACCCGCGCCAACGCCTTGCGCCACCAGGGCGCGTGCCAGATACCCCGTTCGGCGAAAGAAGACTGGTGAAATAAGTCCTCGACGGCATGGCCGAGATCGTTTCGCATCCAATCGGCCTGTGGCGGCAGAAACCCCTGTTTGTTCCATCGCTGCCGCACCGGTTCGGGCAGAATACCGCTCATGGCCTGACGCAACAGGCGTTTGGTTTCGCCATTTCCCATCAGGTAATCCGGTGGCAAGGTGGCAACCAGTTCGCTGATCCGGTGATCGCAAAACGGCATACGCACTTCCCGCGAATGGGCCATGGAATTTCGATCCCCATAGCGCAACAGGGTGGTCAGGTAACCATACCGGTCGCGCCGCAAGACGGCGTGCAGATCGTCCGCGATACTGTCCTGGGTGCGACCTGCGACCAGGCTTGCGGCAAATTCCGGGGCAACCCCGAAAGCCATATCGCTGCCCCGGTTGGTGATCCGGGCCAGGGCCAGGCGCAGGCTCCAGGGCAACTTGTGTTTCCACCGCTGATCGGCGACCGCCAGGGCCTGGGGATAGCGCTCCCGGATGGCTTGTTGTTCAGCCGTCACAACTTTGCCCTGGCGGCGTTGACTGGCCAGATAAGGGGCGAAATACTGTTCGTACCCGGCCAGAATTTCATCGCCGCCCTGGCCATCGAGCAACACGGTGACGCCATTTTCGGCGGCCAGCCGATAGACGCACCATTGACCATACTGGCTGGCGCTATCGACCGGCAGTTCATTGAGCCAGATGAAATCGGCCATGTCACCCAGCAATCCGTCCGCCCCAGGCACGGTTTGATGACTGCTCAGATCCGCCGCCTGGGTAATCTTGCTGGCCCACGGGCCTTCATCGGCGGTCGATCCGGGGAAGCGACCGGTAAAAACATGATAGGCCTGATCGGGGCCGAAAAGCTGGCGCGACAGGCAGGCGATGGACCCGGAATCGAGACCACCCGATAAACAGGATCCCACCGGCACGTCGCTGCGCAGACGCAAGGAAACAGACTCTGTCAGCAACCAACGAAGCCGCTCGGCGGCGTCTGTAAACGACATTTTTTGCGTGCGCCCGGTGTCCGGCGTCCAATAGCTCGTGGCTTGCCAGGACAGATCATTCAGATCCAGCAACAGATATTCCCCCGGCGCCAACTGAGAAATACCGGTGAACAGGGTTTGACGCCGATCATCGACGCCATGGGCCGGGGTATCGAGAAAATCCAGCAGCCGGGTTTCATCGATATCCGGGGCAATGCCTTCAAGGCAGAACAGCGCTTTGTATTCAGAAGCAAAAGCGAACAGGGCCGGGGTCGAGACAAACAAAAACGGCTTTTCACCAAACCTGTCGCGGGCGCAAAAAATCAGGTTGCGGGCGGTATCGTGAATGGCAAAAGCGAACATTCCGTTGAAGGATTGCAGGCAATCTATGCCCCACACCCGATAGGCCTCGAGCACCACTTCGGTATCACTCTCGCTGGAGAAAACGCTGCCCTGGGATTTCAGCTTGTGCCGCAATTCCCGGTAGTTATAAAGCTCGCCGTTATAGGTAATGACGAGGCCACCGTCACCACTAATCATCGGTTGGGCACCGCGTTCGCTCAAATCCAGGATTGCCAGGCGCCGGTGCCCAAAACAGGTTTTCCGGTCCACTGATGACCACACGCCCTGGCCATCGGGGCCCCGATGAATCATCAGGTCTGCCATGGCCTGCACGGCCTCCCTGTTGACCACCTGCAAACCGGCGATGCCCGCTATGCCACACACGTTTTTTCACGCTCGCCGATGATCCGTCCAAATTCGTTTATCAGTCGTTCCACATGGCCTTCCCACTCGAACGTGCCGGCACATCGGCGCACGCCGTTTTCAGAAAGCGTCCGGCGCAACTGCGGTGAAGCATCCAATAAAATTATCTTTTCGACCGCATCGCTAATGGAAAGCGGGTCAAAATAGACCGCCGCATCGCCGCACACTTCGCGATTGACCGGGCGTTCGGCGAGCAGGATCGGCATTCCGGAATCCATCGCTTCGACCAGCGGATGACCGAAAGTTTCGGCGACCGATGGAAACACGAATATATCGTGATCCCGGTACAGACTGGGAATTTCCCGGTAGGGCAGGCGACCGATCATTTCCACCTGGCCCCGTTCGACCCCCTGGCTCAACAGATAATGATCTTCATCACTGCCGGCAAAGGCCCCCAGGCTGTCCAGGGTCATGGTAATGGTCAGCCTGGTGTTAACTCCCATTTCATTTAAGCGGGCGACAACTTCAGCCATCATCCCCGGCCTTTTATGGGGATAATATTCCGACACATAAAGCAGGCGCAAAACCCGATCATCCCGCCACTTTCGAGTGATGTTCGAGGCGCTGAACAGATCAAGCCGGGTGCCGTACAAATTGCACGCAATTTTGTCGGCCAGTTCCTGTTGCCGAATTTCGACCCCCGAATCCAGGTTCAATTTGACCTGCCTGG
>CBFDVE010000045.1:0-11637 GCA_965613205.1 uncultured Rhodospirillaceae bacterium | reverse complement strand
AGGTGGTGTTGTTGAAAACGTTGAACATCAACGTGATCAGCCGATTGCCGACCTTGTGCCAGAAGTAGGAAACCCGGACAAATTGAGGCGCCAGGAAGCGACTGCCCATGATCACATCGGCATCGAAGTGAAGGGCCGGCTTCATCAATTTTTCGTAATCGGCCGGGTCATATTCAAGATCGGCGTCCTGAAATAAAATGTAATCCCCGCTTGCCGCCTTCAAGCCGGCCTTGACCGCCGCCCCCTTGCCGCCGTTTTGCGGTTGCTTGATCAGTTGGCTGTAAAGTTCCGGGTGGGCTTCGAGAAGGTCGACCGTGCGATCCTTCGAACCATCGTCGATGACGATCACTTCGAACGTCACGCCATCAATTTTCTGGGCCTGCACGGCCTGTAGAATTTCGATGATGGTTGCCTGTTCGTTGTAGGCGGGAATCAGGACGCTGACAGTGGTCATGGTGGCTCGTTGGGGTGTTTCGGGTGACACGGTTATAAGGCCAACAGTGCGGCCAGGGAAATAGCAAAAGCGGCAATACATATCAAACAAAATGAATGTCAGCCCCCGCAATTTGCGGCCCCTTGATTTATCCTGTAATTAAAATATAGATTGCGGCGCACCGAAACCCGCCTTGGTAGCCATCCGTTCCCCAGACGCTGTCTTTGATCGAGAAAAAGGTCGTTGCCCGAAATTATGGTTGAAAACACTTTCTCCCGCCCGATTTTATCCCGGCTGATCCTGGTTTGGGGCGTCTTCTTTCTGATTTGTTTTTCGCTCGGCTATCCGACCCTGAACAGGTATTCGCCGACAACGGCAGGTGCGACCGCCGAAAAACCATATGGCAGCCTGGTCGATACCCTGCACTATGCCGATCTGGTCGAAAACGGATTCATGGACACACCCGATTCGATCTGGCGTTACCGGGTATTGGTGCCTTATGTGGCGAAGCCGTTTTACGCCTTGGCGAAGGGCAATATCGGCAGTTGGAACCCGGTTTATTTCGGCCTTCTGGTGGCCAATTCCATTTTCATCGCATCCGCCGCCATATTGCTGTTTATGATCGGGTCCGCCGTTACCGGATCGGCAACCGTCGGCTTTATCAGTTCGTTGCTGCTGCTAAGTCATTTCAATATCTCCAACCTTTATCTGGCCGGACTGGTCGATTCCAGTGAGTTGTTCCTGATGATTTTGACGGCCTGGCTGTTGCTGAATAACAAATGGCAAATGCTGCCCCTGGTCGCCGTGCTGGCCTTCCTGTCGCGGGAAACGACGGTTGTTTTTACGTCCGGCCTGGCCGCTGGCTGGCTGATCGTCGAGGCGGTCCGCAATGGGCTGCGCCGTCCTCAAATTTATCGATCAGGCGGCTATCTCCTGGTCGCGATTGTTATCGGCCTGGGCGGGCTGTTGGCGTTGCGCTACGTAGGAACTTCGGCACTGGTGCCGGGGTGGCTGCAACGTGCCGGTAGCGACCCCGCAGCGATCAACTTGAGCACCGGCATGAGCAATCTGGTGACCAGCAAGACCTTGCTCTACAGCTTTGTCTGGCTGCTGCCTCTGGGTTTGGCGGGACTTAAATCCGTTTCCGGCAACTGGGTCTGGGCATCGGTGATGACGACCGGCGGGGCGTTCCTGATGATCATTTTCATGGACGCCGGCGACAATGCCGCCCGTCCCCTGTTCAATACGCTCGGCCCCGTTTTATTGGTCGGTGCCGCGGTGGTCATCACCCGATGGCTGAAACTGGAGCGTTCCCCATGACCGGTTCCGGGCGATCAACCCTGACCTTGACCCTGGCGGGCGTTTGGGTGGTCATTGTTTTCGTCCTCTACTTGTGGCAGTTCAAGCCGATCATCCTGTCTTTAACCGACCGGCTGTTTTCCTGACATGGCCTTCGCCGCGCCCCTGATTCTACCCCTGGCCTGCCTGGGCGCGGGGGGCCATGGCGCTGTCGATCACACGCCTGTTGCCGGACAGGCCGATCATTGAAAATTTGGCCCTGTCCTTCGCCATTGGATTTGGCCTCGTGGGCTGGCTGTTTTTCTGGCTCGGGACCCTTGGCCTGTATTCCCCCATTGTCGCCTGGATCGTTTGCGGGGTGCTGGCGGGCGGCGTGATCTTGTTATGGCGGCAGCCGGTCCCGGCCGCTTCACCGGCTCCTTTTAGCCAATGGCAATGGTTGCTGCTGGGGCTGATCGCGCTCGCGCTCGGGGCCGATTTTCTCGAGGCTCTGGCCCCACCGGTAGAAGCGGACAGTCTCGCCTATCACTTCCAGTTACCAAAACAGTTCATCGCCCAGGGCCGCCTGATGTTTGAGCCCCGGGCGCTGGACGGGGCCATTCCGTTGCTGGTGCAAATGACCTACGTCGCCGCCTTGTTGCTGGGCGGCGGTGAGGAGATGGCGTTGACCCTGTGGACCTTCATCAGCGGTTGGGGCGCTGGTCTTTTGCTCTATGCCTTCGCCCGGCGCTGGCTTGATCGATCCTGGAGCCTGGCCCTGCTGGCCCTGTTCCAGACCCTTCCGGCCATGCTCTACGGTGCCGGGTCGGGCCAGGTCGAACCGCGGCTGGCGATGTTCGTGCTGATCGCGGCGTTCGGCCTGGTCGAGTTCAGGCACAGCCGTCATTGGGGACCGGTGATGTTGATTGGACTGGGGGCCGGATTTTTCGCCGCCGGTAAATACACCGGCCTGCTGTTTGTCGCCGCCGCCGGTCTTGCCTTGTTATTATACAGCGGTCGCGGTTGGCTGAAAAACGGGCTGGTCTGTGGCGGGGTCGCCCTGTTGGCCGGGTTTCAGTGGTACGGCTGGAATGCTTATCACACGGGGGACCCGGTTTTTCCCCTGCTGTTCACCGCCCTGGGGCTGCAAGACAGCGCCCTGTGGGATGCCGATTACGCGGCGACCATGGCCGATTACCTGGGTTTCCGCCAGGCCCAGATCGACTGGTGGCAACGCTGGCTGGCGTATCCGGTGCTGGCCACCCTGTTGCCCACTTATGCCATGGAAGCCGGGCGGGTCGGCCTGGGTCCGTACATGCTGATGATCGCCCCCATGGCCGGGGCCGGGGTCTGGCGCTTTCGCCATCGCCTCAAATCCAGCACGCTGGCCCCGGCGGCCTTGATGGCGGTGTTGTTTTATGGCTTGTGGCTGGCCTTCGGCGGTATTCCGAAGGTCCGCCACCTGTTACCCATACTCCCTGTTTTCCTGGTCTGCCTGGCCCTGGCGGCGCACAAGGCGGTCGATGCCTGGCCCCGCTTACGTCATGCGACAACCCTGGCCATGGTCCTGTCGTTAGCAGTCAACATCGCCGTCGTTGGTTTTTTTGCCCGTCCCTATATCGCCTTTGCCCTTGGCGGGTTCGACCGCAACGGTTTTCTTGAAAACAACGTCAATGGCTATCCGGCGGTGGCCTGGCTTAATGAGCAGCCGGATATTGGCAAGGTTTTGCTGACCTACCGTGCTTTCCGCTTTCATCTACGGCCCGACAATTTTTACGCCTTCCCCGGTGTGCAAAAGCAAATCGAGGCGCGGCCCGGCAGGGTCGAACCGGCGCTCTTGTGGCGGCAAATGAAAGAACTCTCCATCAGTCATATTCTGACCGACCGGCCCGTATCCATGAGCCTCGGACCTAAATCCATGGACACCGCCATCCGGGAATTAGCTGGCAACGATTGCCTGGTCCGGTTAAAAGAAATTCAGACGCCGTGGCGAACGTCACGTACTCTGGCAACTCTCGGCGGCGGCCAGCTTTGGTTCGATGTGTGGCGATTGAATTTAGAAAACTGTTCTTTTAACGAAGACTGAAAGACGGGCGCTGTGACCAAGCTGATTATCCAGATACCCTGCTTCAACGAGGAACAGACTCTCGCCATCGCCTTGGCCGATTTGCCGACGCACATTGACGGCATCGATCAGATCGAGCGCCTGATCATCAACGACGGCAGCACCGATGACACCCTGAAGATCGCCCGCCAATACGGCGTCGAGCACATTGTCGATCTGCCCCGCAACCAGGGCCTGGCCAGAGGCTTCATGGCCGGCTTGCAGGCCGCCCTGGCGGCCGGTGCCGATATCATTGTCAACACCGACGCGGACAATCAATACAACGCCGCCGACATCGAAAAACTGGTTGCCCCGGTGCGGGGCGGTCAGGCTGATATTGTCGTCGGTGCCCGCCCTATTGGTGATATCGAACATTTTTCGCGCCTGAAAAAGTGGCTGCAAAAACTTGGCAGTTGGGTCGTGCGCAGCACCAGCGGCACCGATATCATGGACGCGCCGAGCGGCTTTCGCGCCATCAGCCGCGAAGCCGCCCTGCGCCTGAACGTTTTTAACGAATACACCTATACGCTGGAAACCATCATCCAGGCCGGGCAGAAAGGCATGACCATTGTCTCCGTGCCGATCCGGGTCAATGCGGATTTGCGACCCTCGCGGCTGGTCAAAAGCGTGCGGTCCTATGTGATCCGGTCGCTGCTGACCATCTTCAGAATTTTCATGGTTTACCGGCCGCTGCGGTTTTTCCTCTGGCTCGGCACCCTGCCCATGGCGCTGGGGCTGGTCCTGGGCCTGCGTTGGCTGATCCTGTACCTGTATTTCCCCGAACCCGGTCGCAGCCATGTGCCGAGCCTTATACTGGCGGCCATTCTAACCCTGGCCGGTTTTCAATTATGGATGTTCGGTTTCCTGGCCGATCTGGTCGCCGTCAATCGCCTGTTGCTGGAAGACCTGCAATACAGGGCGCGCAAGGATAGCCTGGGCAAGCCGCCTGCCGGGCCATCATGAGCCGGGACGTGCTGGCGCGGCAAGCGCTGAGACAAATTGCGACCCTGCTGACCCTGCTCGACCGCAATCGCCACAGCCCCACGTATGGCTGTTTTGATCGCAATTACTGGCACTACCGGATGATCGATTTTCCCAGCGGCATGGCCCAGGAATTCGTCCTGCCTTTAGCCCTGGCCTGGTCTCTGGATATTCCCGGCAACCCTTATTACCGGGACCCGTCCCTGCGCGACTGGGTCGAAGCGGGGATTCTCTATGCGGCGAAAAGCGCCCACGGGGATGGCTCATGTGATGATTATTTCCCCTACGAACGGGCCGGAGGGGCGGCGGCATTTTCCCTGCTGGCCTGTCTCGACGCAGCCGAAATAATAGGGCTGGATCATCCCCTTGCCAGGGACTTTTTCGACAAACGCGCCACCTGGCTGGCCGGTCATCAGGAAAGTGGTCGTTTGTCCAATCATCAGGCCCTGATCGCGCTTTGCCTGGAACTGGCCGGGCGCGCGCTCGGCACGGACCGCTGGAACACGGCGGCGACGGACCGGTTGGCACAGGTCTTGTCGTGGCAAACCGACGAAGGCTGGTTCTGGGAATACGAGGGCTGCGACCCCGGCTACCTGACCCTGACCATTTCCATTCTGGCCCGCTTGCAACAGATAAACCCGTCACCCCAATTGGCCGAGGCCCTGGCCCGCGCCGTCAAATTCGCCGCACACTTCGTTCACCCGGACGGTTCTTTCGGCGGCGAGTACGGCAGCCGCAATACCTACAATTTTTTCCCCCACGGGTTCGAACTGATCGGCGAGCAGAACCCGGACGCCCTGGCGATCAATGATCTGTTCCTGAAAGGCCTGGAAAACGGCAAGGGTCCCTGTTACGCCGATGATCATATTATCGGTCACCACACCTGGAATTACCTGCTCGCCTGGCGCGATTTCCGACCCAACCGACCGGCCCCCCTGGAACGGCAACAGGGCCGCACCTATTTTACCGAAGCCAAATTGCTGATCGAGCGGCGGGGTCAAACCACCCTGTTTGCGGCCCTCAACAAGGGCGGCGTGTTCAAGGCGTTCGATGGCGACAAACTGATCTGTTCCGATACCCAGTTTTCCGTGCAGGCCCTTGGCCGCAATGCGGTTGGCCATTTGATCGATGATTACAAGGCCGACTTAAGCGAAGATACCATCGCCATTTCAGGATCGCTCGGCTGGGCCAAACAAACCCGCATGACCACGGTCAACCTGATCGGTTTGCGCACGGTCATGTTTACCCTCGGCCGGTTTTTCCCCAACCTGATCCGGCGTCTGCTGCAAGGCCTGTTGATCACCGGCAAGAAGGCGGCCCCCTACGCCTTTCAGCGCACCTTTGTCTGGACCGGCGAACAGTTGCGCGTGGAAGACGAATTGAGCGCCACGTCCTGGGCCGGTGTCACCGATGTCGCCCTGGGATCGGATCAGACATCCATCTACGTGGTCATGAGCCGGACGTTTCAGTGTGGCCAGATGCTGCCCTGGATAAATCTTCGCGAGGCTCTCAATGATCTTGAACCCGGCGAGCCCCTGAAATTGACACGGACCTTGCCAGATCATCATTCCGAGGCCTGAATGCCCCTATTGTCGCCACGCTTTTTCATCTCCATCTGTGTCAGCCTGACGGTTCTTGGTGTCATTTACTGGAACACCGACGCCGGTAAAGTGGCCGATGTTCTGCTCGCCGTGGACGGGCCCTTGTTCCTGGCCGCCATCGCCATGCTGATCCCGACCACCCTGCTCAGCGCCTGGCGATTTCGCCTGCTCATGGCAAGCCGCAATCGGCCGACCCTGGCGGTGGCGACAAAACTGATCCTGGCGGCGTCGACCCTGAACGTGGTGCTGCCATCGAAAATGGGCGATGTGCTGAAAAGCATTTTTATGAGCCGGACCCTGGATATGCGCGGGTCCCTCGCCGTTTCCGTTGTGATCTTCGAAAAAGCCTGTGACCTGCTGGGATTGTTGGTTTGGTGCCTGCTTGGCCTGGTGGTTTACGGCGTCGGGGATGATCTTTTCATCATTCTCGCCCTGGCCATTGGTGGCGGGCTGGGGTTTGGCGTACTAATGCTGTCGTCGCTTTCGTTCGCCGACCTTTGCCTGCGCCTGGCCGCGAAAATAGCGCCGTCGTCCCTGACCGGAAAATTTAATAACCTGCGTAGATCGTGGGCCGACGTGCATGGCTTCTTCTGGCGTTCCCGCCGGTCGGTTGGCACGATTACCGGGCTGACCCTGCTGATCTGGTTGCTACATCTGATCCAGATTTGGATGTTGGCCGGGTCGCTGGGGGCATCGGTGCCGGTGCTGAGCAGCCTGGGCTTGTCGTCGCTGGCCATCCTGGCCGGACTGGTGCCGCTGACCATGGCCGGCATCGGCACCCGCGACGCCGCGACTATTTTCCTGTTCGCGCCCTTCATGACGGCGGCCACCGGTGCGGCGCTGGGCCTGATGCTGACGCTCCGCTATGTGCTGCCCGGACTGGCCGGATTGCCATTCCTGACTGACTATTTAAGTATGTTGAGGGAAAAGCCGCAATGAACAAGGCCGCTTCCCGAACCCCTGCGTCGCGCCTTTATCTGACCCTCGCCCTGGTTTTTGTCGCGGTCGTGTTTGTCTATCGCCTGACGCTTTTTTCCGGGATCGAGCCGCGCAGTGATCAGGCGTTCTTTTCCTGGTGGGTACAAGGCCTGGCCCAGGCCGATCAGCTATTGCCCTCGGCCCAGTCCGGCGAGACCTTTCTGGTTGCCCTTGAACGGGATGACGACAGTTTTTTGCATCGTCTGGTGCGGCCCATTTACGGTAAATCCATCGCTATTTTCACGGCCGTTCCCCTGGCCCTGCGGTTAGCGGCGGCGTGGATTTTCGGCGATAGTTATGCGGTGCAAATCGCCTCCAGCCTGTTTGCCTCGGCCTTGATTGTGCTGGTCATTGGCGTACTGCCCTTGTCGGCGTTCCGCTCGCGGCTGGCGCTGACCGCAGGCCTGGCACTTTTTTTCGCCGCCAGCGCATCTTACCTTCATTACTTTTCGCCGTGGGGAAATCACAATTTTGGTGTCCTGTTCCTGCTCATCGCGGCGGGCGCGACGGAGCGCGCATTGCGGGCACTGAAAGCACAATCCGAAGGATATGGCCGGACCCTGCTGGTGGCGGCGGCGTTACAGATGGTGGCGCTGTATGCCCATTGGACAAATGTGTTCTTGCTGCCGACGGCAACGGTTTTTTGCTGGTTGTGGGCCGACATCCCGCTGCGCCGCAAGCTCATCGCCGCCCTGTTGTACGGTGCCGTTCTGGTGCTGATCACCTTGCCTTTCTGGTTGTTTGTCGGCCTGGAAATAGACCGGCCGGGCAACGCCGAGACCCACAGCGCCCAGGATCTGTTCGCCGTCGCCTTCAGCGGTGGTGCGGCCGATATCTTTGTCGGCATGGCGACCCGGGTGCTGCAATGGGTGACCGGTCTGAGCGCTCTTTTTTCCCTGCCGGGGGTCTTGTTGGGGACCATCGGCGTCGGTTTGCTGGCGCTACGGGAAGGCGTTTATTTACCCCTGGCGTTGACGCTGACCCATTTCGGGGTGTCCGTGATTATCTCCCTGTTCGCCGCCGCCCATTTCCGCACCGACCTGTACGTGATCCCGTTTCTGGTGCTGGGTCTGGCTTATTGCGTCGCCCTCGCGCTTCAGAACCTGCGCGCCCATCTGGCCATAGGCCTGATTGTTTTGGGGCTGGCTACGGGACATTCCTGGCAACAGGTGGGTCGCCTTTTTTCGCCCCAAAACATGGCCCGGCAAAGTCCGCTATTCTGGCAAACCTATTTTCAGGGGCAGGGTGATGTTGCCCCCATGGCGGTCGCCCTGGATAATTTGTTGCCCGAACGGGCGATGATCTTCACCTGGGGCTACGGGATGCAATATATGCTCAGGAACTATGGTATCGAGCGACCGGGGCGGGATATCGCCCCGACCCTGCTGACCCTGCTTGGCCGCTTCGATCAGAAATCACTGACCGATCTGATTTTGCGGCGCAAACTTTCGATCCCCACAGCGATACCCATTTTCGCCCTGATCGACCATGGCACGGATCGGGTTAACCGGGAAACCGTGCGCCAGGGACTGGCTAGTATCATGGGACCAAACGGTTTTGACCGGGCCAATAACGTCACCCTTGAACCAATGGCCAATTGGTCCCTGCAATCTTCGTGGCCGCGCAATGTGACGCTCTACCGGGTCCGAACGAGCGCCATGCAGTAAGGGGCCCTTATTGAATAAACAAAGCCTTTGTCCGGTGCCGATACTCCCCGGAAATTGTTGACAGATTCGCGATAAGACTCTACGTTCTGCAAATGAACGCGTTCGCGCCGTGAACGCGATTGGAAAGGGCAATCGGGGCTTTCTATCCATGCAGGAAAATCAGACGGAAATTACCCTTGGTGTGCTCAGTGCGGTGGAGGAAAATCGTAACGTCACCCAGCGCCTGGTGGCCAAGGATCTTGGCGTCGCCCTGGGCCTGGTCAATTCCTATCTCAAGCGCTGCATTAGCAAGGGGTATGTTAAAATCAGGCATGTCCCGGCCAATCGCTACGCCTATTACCTGACCCCCAAGGGGTTTTCCGAAAAGAGTCGTCTGACGGCGGAATATCTGTCCGGGTCGTTTAATTTTTACCGCAATGCCCGCCAGGAAGGCGTTCGCATTCTCGATCAGTGCGCGGCTCTGGATCAGCAAAAAATCGTTTTGGCCGGAGCCTCCGATCTGGCCGAAATCGTCTTTCTGTGCGCCCAGGAACATCGCCTTGAAATTGTCGGTGTGATTGATGCCGAAAAAGCCGGTCAGGTTTTTTTGACTCTTCCCGTATTCAAGGACCTAGCTGACGCAGGCGATTTCCATGCCGCCGTGGTCACCAGCCTTTCGCGACCGCAAGCCACCTATGATGATCTGGCTCCCCAATTGCCAGCGGAAAAGATTCATACTCCGTCGATCCTGGGCGTCACCCGCAACGACGGGGCCGCACTGCCGGGAGATAAATCATGAACCGCTGGTACGTCGTGCAAACTCATGCGCTGGCTGAAGAACGGGCCGAGATTAATTTGCGCCGCCAGGGATACCGGGCCTATCTGCCGAAATACCTGAAAAAACGCTGCCATGCCCGGCGCATCGACTGGCTTAAAAAACCCCTGTTCCCCCGTTATCTGTTCGTTGAACTGGACACCGGGACATCCCCGTGGCGGGCCATTCGCTCGACCATCGGGGTCAGCCGGTTTATCTGCCAGGGCGATCAGCCGACCGCGGTGCCCGAAGGTATCATCGAAGAAATTATCGCCCGTGAAGGCGAAGACGGATGTGTCGGCCTGGCCCGTGAGGCGATGTTCAAAAAAGGCCAGGTGGTGGAAATATTCGGCGGCCCCATGAGCGAGGTGGCGGCCATTGTTGAGTGTGTTGATGACAAGGATCGCGTCACCGTTCTGATGGACCTGCTGGGTCGTCAGGTGCGGGTGCGCGTTCCCCTGGAAACGGTACGGGCGACGGCCTGATTCTGGTTTTCCGGGCCTGGAATTTGCCAGCGGGTGAAACGCGTTTTTCACCCGAATGGCGGTAGCGTGAAAAAATCATGAAAATCAGACTGGAAATCCTATGCCCGTTGCCATCGTAACCGGGGCCGCCGGCCTGATCGGCGCCGAAACCTGTCGATCATTCGCCGCCAAGGGGTTGGCCGTGATCGGGGTCGATAACGACATGCGCAGCTATTTCTTCGGCCCCTCCGCCTCGACCGACTGGGCCCGCCAGCGCCTGGAAAGCGACATCGAAGGCTACCGGCATGTGAACGCCGATATTCGTGACGAAGACGCCATGGAACAACTGTTTGCCGCCCACGGCACCGACATCGAAGTGATCGTCCATGCCGCCGCCCAGCCGTCGCACGACTGGGCGGCGAAAGAGCCCTTCACGGATTTTTCCATCAACGCCCAGGGTACTTTGGTGTTGCTGGAAAAATTCCGCATCCATTGCCCCAAGGCGTCCTTCATTTTCATGTCGACCAACAAGGTCTACGGCGACCGGCCCAACAGCCTGCCGCTGATCGAAAATGAAAGCCGCTGGGAGGTCGATCCCGATCACCCCTTCGCCGAGCATGGCATCGATGAGACCATGAGTATCGATCAATCCAAACACAGCCTGTTCGGAGCCTCGAAAATCGCCGCCGATATCATGGTTCAGGAATATGGCCGCTATTTCGGTCTCAACACGGCCTGTTTCCGGGGCGGCTGCCTGACCGGGCCGGGTCATTCCGGGGCCATGCTGCACGGCTTTTTATCCTACCTGATGAAGTGCGCCATCACCGGCGATGCCTACACCATATTCGGCCACAAGGGAAAACAGGTGCGCGACAACATTCATTGTTCCGACCTGGTCAACATGCTGTGGCATTACCATCAGGCACCTCGAATTGGTGAGGTTTACAATGCCGGTGGCGGTCGTTTCGCTAACTGTTCCATGCAGGAAGCCATCGCCATATGCGAACAGATTGCTGGCAGGAAAATGAACTGGTCCTATTCCGACGACAACCGTAGTGGCGATCATATCTGGTGGATCAGCGATACCCGCAAGTTCCAAAATCACTATCCCGACTGGCAGTACACCATGACCATTCACCAGACACTCGAAGAAATTCATTCGGATTTTGTCGGTCGCCTGCAGGCCGCAGTTTAGAGGGAATCCCACGACAATGATTGATCGTGCAGACAACGATTCATTTTTCAAAGACCGCCGGGTTGTCGTCACCGGCGGGGCGGGCACCGTCGGCAAAGAGCTGACGCGCCAATTGCTGGCCATGCCGGTGGCGGAAGTTCGTG
>CBFDVE010000044.1:0-11668 GCA_965613205.1 uncultured Rhodospirillaceae bacterium | reverse complement strand
ATGGCATCTGGTAGAAGCGACTGGCCCTCGTGAAGCATCAAACCCAGGTTGTTATGGGCCTCGGGCATGTCCGGTTTTAAGTTGATCGCCTGGCGCAGATGCGGACCGGCCTCATCGTATCGGTTCAATTCATTGAGGGCATTGCCCAGGTTGATATGGGCATCGGCAAAATCCTGGTCCACCTCCAGCGCCTTTCGGTAACTGGCGATGGCCTCGTCCGGCCTTGCCAAATCTTTCAGGGCGTTTCCCAGATTGCTGTGAAATGCGGCCCTGCCGGGTAAGGATTTGATCGCCTTGGCAATGAACGGGACGGCGGCTTCGGGATTTCCGCATCGATGCAGGGCGACGCCAAGCAAATGGTTGGTATCGGCATTGTCCGGCCAGGTTTCAAGGATTTGCCGATAGACAAGGATGGCCTGATCGATCGATCCGGCCTGATGGTTTCGCAAACCCTGAGCCAGAAGTATGTTCAGGTTTGCAGGACCTGTCTTTTTTTGTTTGTCCTTGCGGCCTCGTTTCGAGCGTTTTTGAGCCATCGCCTTGACCTCCCTGAACAGGACCCTATGGAACAGCAAAAAGATTGCCAACCGATGAATCCGCCCAGGCTTTAATTCACCGGACCGCCCGGACCGCGCCATAGCACGATACTACCCTTTCACCTGTCTGATCGCTATCGGTCCACAGGGCGATCAATTTTACACCCCCCGGCGGCTGTTCGCCGAAAGCGGTAAAATATTCAGCGGCGATCCATCGTCCTTTTTTATTTGGCTGTATTTGTTGTTGGCGGTAGAGTTTTTATCCGCCGGAATTTAGGGGTCGCAATATGCCGAAATACGAATTTGCTGTCTATAACGAGAAAGTTCGTGAAGCCGTAAAGATCGGCGAGTCTGTTCAGGGATTCGAAGATTCCTGGGGCGACCTGCACTACATCGACGCATCGGGCTCGGTCTATGGCTTGGCCCGGGCCACCATCGACCGGCTTTATCCGGCGCGGCAGGGGTTCGTGGTCGATCATTATACAGAAGTTTTCGACGACGACTGAAACCAGACTATTTTATCTCGTCAATTAATGTCATGGCGTAAGTCTATTGTAAGGCTTGGGGACTATCATGAGTCCTTACAAGAGAGATTTTGGCGCTTGCCAAGACAGTATCGAATCGAAATTACTTGGGTTTATAAAGAAAAGGGTTTGTTAATAATCTCGAATTAGAGTTAAAAAGAATAAGAAAAGCAAAATGCACAGACGGCAGGTTCCAATCCGTTACGATTGCGGCGGTAAAGATCGGCCCCGGACGAAAACACCGGAAGGAAACTTCAACCGGAAAGGTTCTGAGAAATGTTACAAATGCCAGTGAACGGACACCACGTCTACGAAGTGTCTATATACAATAAAGAAGTTCGCGCCATGGTGAAGGAAAACCAGCATCATCATTTCTTCGATGATCAGTGGGCGGATATTCATGTTCGAAACGTGACCGCGCGGAACGAGAATGAGGCGAAAGTCGTTATTTTCAAACGTTTCCCGCCGGAAGAAGGTTTCGTCATTCAGCAGGTCGCTGAGAGCCGCTATTGATTTCTGGCCTTGTCGCCGACTTCAGAGTGTGGACCTGTCGCGTGGCCTCTGGGCTGATAATCAACCATTGTTGATTTCCTTGTCCCGGAGTTCCTTGCGCTTGATCTTGCCCGTCGCCGTCATGGGCAGGTCACTGACAAATTCCATATGACGCGGATATTCATGGGGCGACAGCCGCGTTTTTACGTGGTCGCGAATTTCGGCTTCCAGTTCAGGACTGCCGACGTGGCCGTCTTTCAGAAGAATAAAGGCTTTGATCGCCTCCGTCCTTAATTCATCGGCAACGCCGACCACGGCGCTCAACGACACCGCCGGATGGCTGCCGATACAGTCTTCGATCTCGCCGGGGCCGATGCGATAGCCGGCTGACGTAATGACATCGTCATCCCGGCCGACAAACCAGAAATATCCATCATCATCTTTTTTACCCAAATCCCCGGTCAGTAACCAGTCGCCGTTGAACTTGTCACGGCTGGCGGTTGGATTGTTCCAGTATTTAAGAAACATCACCGGGTCGGGCCTGGCGACGGCGATTGCACCAATGGTACCGGGTGGCAGAATTTGACCATTATCATCGATCACATCGACCCGGTGGCCGGGGACGGCGCGGCCCATGGAGCCGGGCCTGATATCCATCAGCATCGCACAATTGGCGACGATCAGGTTACATTCGGTCTGGCCGTAATATTCGTTCAGATTGAGCCCCAGTTGCCGCCGTCCCCAATCCAGCAAATCGGCCCCCATGGGTTCACCGGCACAGGTCACCGTGCGCAGGGAAAACCCGAAGCGCTGCCTGGGCTTATCGATCTGGGCCATCAGTTTCAGCGCGGTTGGCGGCATGAACGTGTTGCGTACATTGTGCCGCGCCATTAATTCGAGCGCCTGTTCCGGGTCATACTTGCGCGCCCGATGGGCCAGTACGGGCACGCCAAAGTGCCAGGACGACATTAGAACGTTCATCAGGCCACCGATCCAGGCCCAGTCGGCGGGGGTCCACATCAGGTCTCCGGCCTGGGGAAAAAACTCGTGCGGGAATTCGACGCCGGGCAGGTGGCCCAGCAACGTGCGGTGGGCATGTAGCGCCCCTTTGGGATTGCCCGTGGTGCCAGAGGTATAGACAATCAGGGCCGGCTCTTCGGCTTTGGTCTGCACGGCGCTGAATGTGTCAGCGGCGCGCGCCATGGCCTGCCACAGATTGAGTGATCCGATGCCGTCATCGGCCAGCAGGACCAGGTCCAGATCGGGCAAGCGGTCGCCAATGGACTCAATTTTGGCGTAATTTTCACTGTCCGTAATGAGCGCCCTGGCGCCGCTGTCGGTGAGGCGAAATTCCAGCGCATCGGCCCCGAACAGGGTGAACATGGGAATTGAAATCAGCCCGGCTTTCCAGGCCGCCACATGGGCCAGCGCCGTTTCCACGGACTGGCTGAGCAAAATGGCGACCCGGTCACCGCGCCGCAACCCCTTGGCCACAAAAACATTGGCCAACTGGTTCGACAGTCGCTGCAAGGCGAGGAAACTGTACTGGACCACATCACCATCGGGATCATCAATAATCAGGGCGATTTTTTCCGGGGTCGCGGCGGCGTGCCGGTCGATCACATCGACCCCCATATTGAAGGTCGCAGGAATCTGCCATTGCAGGGCTTTATATACGTCCTCGTATTGATCGGCCCTGATCAGCATGATCTTCCCCTGAAGTGAAATTCGAGTATATTGCGGGGCAAGCCCTGTGTCCTCAAATGAAAGAAAAAATCATGTTTTTACCCGATCTTTTAAAAGGCAAACGCATTCTGGTCACCGGTGGTGGAACCGGGCTTGGCAAGATCATGACCCGGCGATTTATGGAACTGGGCGCCGAGCCGATTATCGTTGGCCGACGGGAAAACGTGCTGGAGGAAACGGCGAACGAACTGGCCAGCGAAACCGCTGGCAGAATATCATGGCGGGGCCTCGATATACGTGATGCGGAGGCGGTCGAAGCCGTGGTCGATAACATCTGGTTGGATGGCCCGGTCGATGTTTTGCTCAACAACGCGGCCGGTAATTTCCTGGCCCGCACGGAAACCCTGTCGCACCGGGCGGTCGATGCGATCATCGCCATTGTTTTGCATGGCACGTCCTATATGACCCTGGCCTGTGGCAAGCGCTGGATCGCCGAAAAACACGCCGGCAATGTGCTCAGCATTGTCACCACCTACGCCTGGACCGGTTCGGGCTATGTGGTGCCCTCGGCCATGGCCAAAGCCGGGGTGCTGGCCATGACCCGGTCCCTCGCCGTCGAATGGGGCCGCAAGGGTATCCGTTTAAACGCCATCGCACCGGGGCCGTTTCCGACCAAAGGGGCCTGGGACCGGCTGGTGCCGTCGAAGCAGATGGCCGATCATCTGGAGAGTCGAATTCCCTTGGGCCGGGTCGGCGACAATCAGGAACTGGCCGATCTGGCGGCTTATTTAGTGTGCGATGGATCGGCCTATATCAACGGCGAAGTGGTGACCATCGACGGTGGTGAATGGATCGCCGGAGCCGGCCAGTTCAATTTCGCCGCCGCCCTGAGCGACGATGACTGGGCAAAATTCAGCCCGCCGAAAAAATGATTATTGGTCTTCTTCGTCGTCACCGCCAAGGAAGAATTTGTAGGCTTCGACGCCATCGATAACGACGCCATCGAAGCCTTGGGCGATCAGGCCGTAGACGTATGAATTGGTATCGCCGAAGATAATGCTTTGCCAGCCGGGATGCCAGTATTGGACATAGTATTTATCGGCATTATCCTTGTGCGGTGCGTTGATCCAGGGCGGTGATCCTTGCCGCCAGTTGTTTTGCCAGAAGTAGCTGTAGGCGGCGGCCGAGCCGATGTCCATATGGGCCAGCACCAGCCTTTTGGCGCCGATTTTCTTGTACTTCAGGGTCTCGACGGCCTGTCGGGTCAGGGGCCGGTCGCCGTGCATGACATCGACCACCAGCATGTCGAAATTGTTTTCGTTCATTTTCAGGGCAAATTCGTCCTGGCGGCCATAACCCGAAGTCTCGCCCAGATACAGGAAGTTCTTGACATCCCGCATGGACAAAATGCTGTTCGGGTTTTCGTTGACCGGTGATCTGCTGAACGGGGGTATATGGTTGATATCTTCGCCGTAGCCGTCGGCGGCGAACGGGATGTAGCCTTTTTTTAAGTTCATGCGATAGGATTGATTGGCCTGTTTGGCGCTTTCCACGTAATCCATGACCATTACTTTCAGGCGACCCTTTTTCGCCAGTTCGGTCATTTCCAGCCGCTTTTTGAGCCGTTCTTCGGTCGTTTCCTGGCCGATCACCCTGGCACCGAAAAACAAACCTTCATCGATCACCCCGTTGATAGAGCGCATGTAGGCTCTAGCCGGGGTTCCTTTGGATTCATCGGTGGCGTCTATTTTGGCCAGTAATTCCAGGTTGCCTTTGACGACGACGATGAAACCGCGTTTTTGGGATTTGGCATAGGCGGAAATATTCTGAATGAAGGATCGCATCAGTTCCCGCAAATCCAGCAGGGGGCCGGAATTTATCTGCCGGTTTTGGTCTTCATCCGGATCGATTGCCCGGCCCTGAATTCGGGTCTGGGCCAAAACCGACGTGCTGGCCATCAGCAGGATCAGGAGCGGGGCGAGGATACGAAACATGAAAATACCGCCAATCAATGAGTCGATCTCTGTTTATAGCAAAACCTTAAGTCTCTTCTCAACCTCCAGGGCGATGGCCAGGCAAGATGTCAGGCCAGGAGATTCGATGCCATATAAATTAACCAACCCCCGAATGCCATGAACGTCGGCACCCTGAATATGAAAATCGGCGGGTGCCTCGCCGGGTGCCTGAAGTTTGGGCCGCACGCCGCAATAGGCCGGGTCCAGCGCGCCATCGGGCAGGCCTGGCCAATAGCGGCGAATGGCGGCGTAAAATACCTCACCGCGTTTAGGGTCGACGTCATAGTCAATCGCCTCGATCCATTCCACATCCGGGCCGAAGCGGGCCTGACCGCCTAAATCCCGGGTGTAGTGGGTGCCCAATCCGGCCTCTTCCGGCAGCGGGTAAATCAACTGGGAAAAAGGCCCTTTGCCGCTTAAGGTGAAATAATTTCCCTTCGCCAGGTAACGCCGGGGGATCACCGATTGCGGCATTCCGCGCAATGATCCGGCGATAGCCTGGGCACCCAGCCCGGCGCAGTTGATGACGGTGGTGCACTCAACAGACGTTGTCTCGGCCGCGCTCTGCACATGCAGAACAATGCCCCTGCCGGAAACATCGCCGCCGCTGACCGTGCTCCGCAGGGCCAGGGTGGCGCCGTTGTTTTCCGCGTCGCCCAATAAGCTGAGCATGAGCCCGTGACAATCGACAATGCCGCTCGAAGGCGAGCGCAAAGCCGCCACGCAAAAGAGTTCCGGCTCCATGGCCATGGCATCGTCGGCGCTCAGGAACTGCAAGTCGGTGATACCATTGGCGCGGGCTTTTTGGTCCAGGGCCTGCAAGTCGGGGATTTGATTTTGATCGGTGGCGACGATCAGTTTGCCGCACCGGTCGTGGTCCAGGCCGCGTTCTTGCAGGTGGTCATACAGCAGGTTCCGGCCGCGCACACACAGGGTCGCTTTCAGGCTGTTTTGGGGATAATAAATGCCGGCGTGAATGACCTCGCTGTTGCGGGCGCTAATGCCGGTGCCGATGGCATCGCATTGCTCGATCATCAACACCTCGCGCCCGGCCAGAGCCAATTGGCGGGCAATGGCCAGGCCGACCACACCGGCCCCAATCACCGCGCACTCAATTTTTTCGGTCATTCAAGTTCCCGACTGTGTGGGCTAAAGTCCTGTTTCCCGGATTCGGAATAGTAAGGCCCTGATGACCAACCGTCACTCCCACATTATTGTCACCGGCAACGAAAAAGGCGGCAGTGGAAAATCGACCACCGCCATGCATCTGGTCATTGGCCTGATGCGCGATGGTCATTCGGTCGCCTGTATTGATCTCGATGCCCGCCAGGGCACGCTTAGCCGTTATCTGGAAAACCGCAAGTCGTTTACCGGTTCTCACGCCATTGACCTGCCCCAGCCGCAAGCCCACGCCATCGAAACCGACTCCCCCGATGCCACGTCGACCCTGGATCGGCTGATCCGGGAGCTGACCGTTAAGCGTGATTTTATCGTCATCGATACGCCGGGAAACGACAGTCCACTCAGTCGCCACGGCCATTCTTATGCCGATACGCTGATTACGCCCATGAACGACAGTTTTATTGATCTGGACGTGCTGGCCCGGGTCAATCCGCAATCCTTAAGAATCGAAAAACCCAGCCATTATGCCGAAATAGTCTGGCAGCAAAAGATGGTGCGGGCCAAACGGGATGGCGGATCGATTGACTGGATTGTCATGCGCAACAGGCTGTCCAGCCTGGATGCACGCAATAAAAGGCAGATCGAAGGCGTGCTTGCCGAACTGGCCAAACGGGTCGGATTTCGCCTGGTCGCCGGATTCGGCGAGCGGGTGATCTACCGTGAATTGTTCCTGAACGGCTTGACCATGCTGGATATTCGCGATGTTATTGATGCCGGTGCTATGATCGGTGATGCGGGCGGTGGCCTGAACATGTCTCATCTGGCAGCCCGGCAGGAAGTGCGAAATCTGTTGAACGCGGTAACCAATCATGGCCGATAATAAGAAAAATGTGCCCGATACCCAAAAGCGCGATCTGGCCAGGGGCAAGGCCAGTGCGTCGGAAGTCGATGCGTTTCTCGACAAACTGGCCAGGTCACCCGTGATGCCGGGCCGGGGTGGTCGCGGGCGCTTGATCTTCGCCCTCGACGCCACCGCCAGCCGCCAGGCCATGTGGGACCGGGCGGCAAAAATTCAGGGCGAGATGTTTGTCGAGACGGCCAATCTGGGTGGGCTCGATTTGCAACTGGCCTTCTATCGCGGTTTCGGTGAATTCAAAGTCAGCAACTGGATCAGCGACGGCAAGCAGTTGGCCAAACTGATGACATCGGTTTTCTGCCTGGCCGGAGAAACCCAGATCGGCAAGGTCCTGAGCCACGCCGCTAATCAGACCGAACGGCAAAAAGTCAACGCCGTGGTCTTCGTCGGCGATTGCATCGAAGAGGACGTGGACAAACTGGGGGCGCTGGCGGGCAAACTGGGTATACTGGGAATCCCCGTGTTCATGTTTCAGGAAGGCGATGATCCCATTGCCGCATTTGCTTTCAAGCAAATTGCCCGGCTGTCGGGTGGGGCCAGTTGCCATTTCGATGCCTCCAGCGCCACGGTGCTGCGCGATCTGCTAAAAGCCGTTGCCGTTTTTGCCGCCGGGGGCCGACCGGCACTGGAAGACCTGGGCAAAAAACAGGGTGGCGAAGCGCTTCAATTAGCCCACCAGATGAAGGGTAAGTAAGATAATGCTGCCGATGTTTATTCTCGGTGTGGCCCTGCTGATCGGCGTCCTGCTGCTCGGTCGCTGGTATGTCTCGGCCGATCCCAGGACCCTGGTCAGAATATTCAAATGGTCCACGTTGATCGTGCTGTTGGCGGTTGGTCTGTTTTTGATGATGAGCGGACGGCTCGGCTGGGCGCTGTTTACCTTGCCGGTGTTAATTGGCTGGTTCATGCGGTTTCGTGCCTTCGCCAGAACCGCCAGGAATTTTTCGCGCATGACGGCGGCGAGCAGCGACGAAACGTCGGAAGTGGAAACGCGCTATTTCAGGATGGTCCTGGATCACGAAAGTGGCGCCATGGATGGCGAAGTTCTGGAAGGTCTATTTCAGGGCCGTCGGCTGAACGACCTTGCCGAAGCTGATCTGCTTTCCCTGCTTGCTGAATACCGGGCCAACGATGAACAATCGTTCCTGGTGTTGCAGGCCTATCTGGACCGGGTGCATCCGGACTGGCGCGACCGGGATGGCCACACATCCGGCACCGGAACCATGGACAGGCAACAGGCTCTTGAAGTCCTGGGCCTGTCGGCAGAGGCCACCGAGGCCGACATCAAGGACGCCCACCACCGTCTGATGGCGGGCCTGCATCCCGATCATGGCGGCTCCACCTATCTGGCCAGCAAGATCAATCAGGCCAAGGATTTCCTGCTTGGTAACTAAGGTGGACTGTGGCAAATTGCCGGTCTCGGCGCGCAATTACGGATTTCTGGGGACGATTTCAAACCATGATAAGACCAATCAACAAGGCGGTATTTCCCGTTGCCGGGTTGGGCACCCGGTTCCTGCCGGCGACCAAGGCGATGCCCAAGGAAATGTTGCCCATCGTTGACAAACCGCTGATCCAGTATGCGGTCGAGGAAGCCCGCGATGCCGGGATCGATCAGATCATTTTCATCACCGGGCGCGGCAAGACGGTCCTGCTGGACCATTTCGATCACAGTTTCGAACTCGAGCATGTGCTCGACGAACGGGGCAAAGACAGTGTGTTGAGCGAAATGCAGCAGGCCATGAGCCGACCCGGCCAGATCAGTTCAACCCGCCAGCAGCAACCGCTGGGGCTGGGCCACGCGGTCTGGTGCGCCCGCCATTTTATCGCCGATGAAGCCTTCGCCGTGCTACTGGCCGATGACCTGATCATGGGCGAGCCCGGCTGCCTGAAACAAATGATGGATGTGTACCGGCAAACCGGCGGCAATATTGTCGCCTCTGAAGAAGTGCCGCGCGAACACACCAACCGCTACGGCATCCTCGATGTGGTTGAAGACAATGGCAAACTTGTCCGCGCCAAGGGCCTGGTCGAAAAACCCGAGCCGTCGGCGGCGCCGTCCAATCTGTGCATTATCGGGCGCTATATTTTGCAGCCGGAAGTGTTCGGCCATCTGGACTCGCAGGGCAAAGGGGCGGGCGGTGAAATTCAGTTGACCGATGCCCTGGCCAAAACCATTCCCGATATCCCGTTTCACGGCTTGCGGTTTGATGGCAGACGATTCGATTGCGGCTCCAAGCTTGGTTTCCTGGAAGCCAATGTGGCCTTCGCCCTGGCCCGGGATGATCTGGGCGACGACGTTGCGGCCATGCTGAAGAATTATGTCTAGGCCTCACTTTTTTCACGAAATCTAGGAATTTCCATGCGTATTGCGATGATTGGCACCGGTTATGTGGGACTGGTTTCCGGGGCCTGCTTTTCCGAATTTGGCGTCGATGTCGTCTGTGTCGACAAGGACGCCAGCAAGATCGACAGGTTGCTCGACGGCATCATGCCCATTTTCGAGCCCGGCCTGGAAGATCTGGTGGCCAAGAATGTCAAGACCGGCAACCTGACCTTTACCACCGACCTGGCCCCGGCGGTCAAAAGTGCCGATGCCGTCTTTATCGCCGTCGGCACACCGACCCGGCGCGGCGATGGTCATGCGGACTTGACCTACGTGTACGCAGCGGCCAGGGAAATTGCCCAGGCCCTGGATGGCTACACGGTGATTGTGACCAAATCGACGGTTCCCGTCGGCACCGGGGTCGAGGTCGAAAAAATCATCCGCGAAGCCAATCCGGAAGCTGATTTTGACGTGGTTTCGAACCCGGAATTCCTGCGCGAAGGGGCCGCCATTAACGATTTCATGCGGCCCGACCGGGTCGTCATCGGGACCTCGAGCGAACGGGCGCAGGAGGTCATGAAACAGGTCTATCGACCGCTTTACCTGATCGAAACGCCGATCCTGTTTACCAAGCGGGTGACGGCGGAACTGACCAAATATGCGGGTAATACCTTTCTCGCGACCAAGATCACCTTCATCAACGAAATCGCCGATCTGTGTGAAAAGGTCGGCGCCGACGTTCAGGACGTGGCCAGGGGCATCGGCCTGGATGGTCGCATCGGCGGCAAATTCCTGCACGCCGGGCCGGGTTATGGCGGCTCGTGCTTCCCCAAGGATACCCTGGCCCTGGTTCACACGGCGCGGGACGTGGGCAGCCCTCTGTGCATTATCGAGGCAGTGGTTGACGTTAACGACAGGCGTAAGAAAAGCATGGCCGGGCGGGTCATCGATGCCTGTGGCGGGTCGCTGGAGGGCAAGACGGTGGCCGTTCTGGGCGTCACCTTCAAGCCCAACACCGATGATATGCGGGATTCGCCGAGCCTGGATATTATCCCGACCCTGCAACAAAACGGCGCCACCGTTCGCGCCTATGATCCTGAAGGGATGGCCGAAGCCAGAGACTTGTTGCCGGATGTGCAATGGTGCGATGACGCCTACCAGCCCATGCACGGGGCCGACGTTCTGGTCATCATCACCGAATGGAACAGCTTCCGGGCGCTCGATCTGGAACGCATTAAATGCTTGCTCAAGACCCCCATTCTGGTCGATCTGCGCAACATCTATATTCCCGAAGAAATGCGCCAGGCGGGGTTTGATTATCACAGCATCGGTCGCCCCACAGCTTAATCAAGGACCAACAGCCATGTCGGAACAACATCAACTGGACCCGTCCATCCTGCGCCAATACGACATTCGCGGCATCGTCGGCAGCACTCTAAGCGCCACCGATGTCAGGGTGATTGGCCGGGCCTTTGGCAGTATTGCCGTGCGCCAGGGTGGCAAAACGGCGATGGTCGGCTACGATGGCCGCCTGTCGTCGCCGCAACTGGAAGCGGCCATGGTCGAGGGGCTGTGCTCGACCGGCCTGACGGTCTACCGCAGCGGCCTGGGCGCCAGCCCCATGCTTTACTATGCCACACATATGTTGAAGGCCGATGCCGGGATCATGATCACCGGCTCCCATAATCCATCTGATTATAACGGCGTCAAAATGTCTTTGGCTGGCAAGTCGTTTTTTGGCACTGACATTCAGGACCTGGGCAAACTGGCGGCGGCGGGGGATTTCGTCACCCCTGAAAATGGCGCGGGCGAAGCCATCAATCACCCGGTGAAACACGATGCCGTCATAAAACCCCTCGCGGGCAAGCTCTTTAATGCGCTCAACGTGTTTTGGCGCCAGATCGGGGCGCAATCCAATTATTATTTCGCCCTTGCTGGTTTCAAGTACGAGTGTGTTTTCGGGATCAATCTGGCTTGTCATGGATAATTCCTGGTTTCTGGTACTTTTGTTGTGTGGTTTTTCAAGGTGCTCTCGTAAAGAGCTTTTACTT
>CBFDVE010000043.1:0-11757 GCA_965613205.1 uncultured Rhodospirillaceae bacterium | reverse complement strand
TCGCCACGGCCGAATTGCTGCGCAGCGAAAAGATGAACATGTTTATTTCCAGCGCCCTTTCGCCCCAGGCCATCGCCGCCGGGACGGCTGTCGCCAAACAGAACCTGCTGGTCATGCACACTATCGCCTCGCAGCCGACGATTCCGGCCCGGGTCGGCGGCGGCAGTTATCTGGTGATGATGTCGGACGCCCATATGGGCGGCGTCTACGGCAAGTTCGCCGCGCAGGATCTGGGCGCCAAGACCGCCTATATCGTGACCTCTGACTTCGACCCCTATACCGAGTTTCTGCCCATCTATTTCAAGGAAGCCTTCGAAAAGAATGGCGGCAAGGTTATCGGACATGCGACCTTCGCTTACGGACAGCAAGAGTTTTCAACCGTCATAGCGGACATCAAGAAGCTGCCGAAAGAACCCGATGTGATCATGGCCATGCCTTTTGATGATGATTTCCCGATTTTCATCAATCAGCTTCGCGCCGCCGGCATCAAGTCCACCTATCTTGGTCCGGATGTGCTTGATCTGCCGTCAGTCAAGGGATTGGGCAAGGTCGTCGATGGCGTCTATTACGTCACCATGGCGGCGCCGCAGGCCAGTAAATCCGCTGCCGATTTCGTCAAGGCCTACGAAGCCAAATACGGCAATGCCGAAAGCTACTATCCGGCGATGGTCGGTTATTCGGCCATGCGCATGGTCGAAGCGGCGGCAAAAAAAGCCGGTTCCATTGATGCCGCAGCGCTTCGCGACGCATTCGGTCAATTGGAAAATGTCGATACCGAGATCGGAATGGTAACTTTCAAGGGGTTCGGCAGGCTGCCTAATTTGCCGGTTAATATCATGCGCATCGAAGGCGGTGAGGGTAAATACATCAAATCCATCAAGCTCAAGCCTTCGGAAATTCCGACACCGCGGAAGTAATCCTGGGCTAAATCACCATACCCGGCCTGCGGACCATGTCTGCGGGCCGGGTTTTCACCAGTTTTCAGAACATATCCGGACATGCTTAAAGTCAATAATCTGGAAGTCAATTACGGCCCGGTTGCGGCGGTAAAAGGCATCAGCTTCGAAGTCCAAAAGGGCGAGTTGGTGACCATTATCGGCGCCAACGGCGCCGGTAAAAGCTCGACCCTGAACGCCATCATGGGGCTGGTCGCCATGACCGCTGGCGAGATCGAATTAAGTGGCCAATCCCTGGCCGAAATTTCCGTCGAAAAAAGGGCCTGTATGGGCCTGGCGTTTTCGCCCGAAGGACGCCGTGTTTTTAATTCGCTCAGCGTCATCGACAATCTCAGGGCCGGCGGCATGACCCTGAGCAGTTCCAAATCCATCGAACGCATGGACGTAATGCTGGAGCAGTTCCCGGACCTGCGCGAACGGGCTCATCAGGATGCCGGGACACTGTCAGGCGGCGAGCAGCAAATGCTGGCTATCGCGCGCGCCCTGATGATCGATCCGTCGTGTCTCATTCTCGATGAACCCTCTCTTGGCCTGGCACCGAAGATTGTCTCGCAGGTGTTTAAACTGATCGACGATCTGCGCCGCTCGGGAGTGACCATTCTGCTGGTCGAACAGAACGTCAAGAAAAGCCTGGCCATCGCCGACCGCGCCTACGTCATGGAACTGGGTTGCATCGTGCAATCGGGATCGGCCCAGGAGTTGATCCATGACAAGGAAATTCGCGACAGATACTTAGGCGTGGTGGATTAATGGAAGCGTTCCTGCAATTTCTCGTCTCGGTGCTCAATCTGGGCAGCATTTATGCGCTGCTGGCGCTCGGCCTGGTCGTTGTTTTCGGCCTGCTCGGTTTCCTCAACTTCGCCCATGGCGATCTGATGACCCTGTTCGGTTACGCCCTCTTCTTCATGCTCGGGTGGGATATGCCGTTCGTGCTGGCGGCGGTGCTGGCCATCGTCTTCGCCGGACTGTGCGCGATCGCCATGGAACGAATAGCCTTCCGACCCTTGCGCGGGCGAAGCCCGATGACCCTGCTGATCACTTCGTTCGCCATATCGGGCGCCCTGCATGTGCTGTTCCAGGTGCTGATCAGCCCGCGGTCGAAGCCGATCCAGATTCCCGAACTGCTGTCAGGCTACATAACCTTCGGCGAGGTCTACATATCGCGGGCTCAGATATTCACCGTGGTCATCGCCGTCGTGTCCTTGCTGTTACTGAATTTATTTCTCTCCCGATCACGGCTCGGCATCGCCCTTCGGGCGTCCGCCGACGATTTCGATATCGCCCGAACCATGGGCATCCAATCCAACCGGGTCATCGCCCTGGCATTTTTCCTGTCCGGGATTCTGGCCGGGGTGGCGGCGCTGTTATGGATATCGCAAAGAGGCGCAGTGTTTCCGGCGCTCGGCCTGACACCCATGATCAAGGCCCTGATCGCCGCCATTATCGGCGGCTTGTCCAATCCCAAGGGCGCCCTGTACGGCGGCTTCCTGCTGGGTGCGCTGGAAGCCACCCTGCTGAACGTTTTGCCCAACGAATATGTGGTGTTCCGAGATGCCGCGGTACTGCTGCTGCTGGTCGTTTTCCTGGTGTTCAGGCCCAACGGCATCATCGCCAGCAATCCGGAGCCGATGCGATGACGGGCTTCATAAAGAACCCGCAGAAGCCTTTACCTGAGTTTCTCCGGCAACGGTTTTACAAATCAGCCGCTATACTGTATACAGTATACAATACAAGGAGGCATCTGTCGTAATGTGTGGAATTGCAGGAAGAATTCTTAACTCGCCGGGTAAGGTGGGCGCCGATTTGGTGGAACTGATGGATGCCCAGGAACACCGTGGCGCCGATAGCACGGGCTTCGCCATATATGGTCCACCGCGAGACAGCGGTTACGTTTTGCGCTGCACCGGGTTCGACAAGCAACGCCTGTCCCGGGATCTGGAGGAATTCCATGCGGTGCTCAGGGAGCACGGCGCCGATTATCTGGAAGACCCGAAAATACTGACCGACGATAGCGCACACTATTGCGTCCGCATGGTCATCAGCGACCCGCGTGATCTGGGCCGTTGGATCGCCGATGCCGATTTGATAAGCGATCATTTCGAAGTTCAGTCGTGCGGCCGGTCGCTGGAAATCATCAAGGATATCGGTGGCTCGAGCGCGGTCGCCGATAAACATGGTGTGCGCGACATGATCGGCACGCACGGCCTCGGCCATGCCCGTCTGGCGACCGAAAGCTCGGTCCTGCCAAATGCCAGTCATCCATTCTGGGCCCGGCCTTTTCCCGATGTCGCCATCGTACATAACGGGCAGATTACCGATTACTACACCTGGCGAGCGAAACTTGAACGCCGGGGCTACCGCTTCCTGACCCAGAATGATAGCGAACTGATCGCGGTATGGGTTTCCGATCAGATCAAGAACGGCCTGACCATGGACCAGGCGCTGAAAAAGTCGATTACCTCGATCGACGGCGTATTCACCTACATGATCGCCCGCGAGAACGTCATCGGCTTCGCCAAGGACCGCTTCGCCATGAAGCCACTGGTGGTCGTCGAACGCGATGGAGAACTTGCCGCGGCAACCGAGGAACAGGCCGTCCGGCGCGTGGTGCCCGATGAATCCGATGTCATTAATTATGACGGCCCTGGCCAAACGCGTATCTGGCAAACCACAAACCGGAGGATGGTAGCGTGAACGCCGTTGTCATCGACGTTGGCAAGCGGCACATCCGCGAGATCAACGATGACATTCAGGCCGCCTGCAAGACCGGGCAGGAAATCGTCGTCCGCAACACTTTGTCACGCCATAATCTGGGCATCGGTTTGCCGCCCGGCGCACGGATCAGCTTCGAGGGCAGCGTCGGCTACTATTGTGCCGGCCTCAATGATGGCGCCACAGTAACGGTAGAACGCGATGCCGGGTGGGGGCTGGCCGAAGGTATGGCAAGCGGCCATGTCACGGTCGGCGGTTACGCCGGTATGTCGGTCGGTGCGGCGATGATGGGCGGCACCATCCATGTCAAGGGCGATGCCGGCCCGCGCTGTGGGGTGACCATGAAAGGCGGCAATATTATCGTCGAGGGCAAGATCGGCTACCAATCTGGATTCATGGCCCATGCGGGCAAGATCATCGCCCTGGGCGGGGCCGGGGCGGCGTGCGCCGATGCCCTGTGGCAAGGCGAAGTGTGGATCGCCGGCGAGGTTGAGAGCCTCGGCGTTGATGTCGTGGTGGTCGAGCCGACGGCGGAAGAGGTCGCCGAGGTCGACGCCATACTGGACCCTTTGGGTCTGGTCGATTCATCCAGGAACTGGCGCAAAATGATCTCCGGTCAGCGCCTTTGGTATTTCGAGAGTCGGGACGCAAACGCATGGTTGATGATATGACAGAAAAATATGAATACCCGTTTCCCATGCCGTCGGAAGAAGAAGTCAGTTTCTCCGATGGCGCCATCGAGGGGCGTCCGGCGGGTGTCCCTTCTTCATACGATTTGGGCGGCTCGACGCGCTGGACCCCGGAAGCCATCTCGGAAGTGCACGCGCTGGCGCAACTCGGTCGGTATCAGGTGCGCGGCTGGAACACCTTCAACAAACAAATGCCGACCTTCGATGACCTGACCTTCGTTCCCGCGACGATGACCCGGTTGCCGTTGGAAGGGTATCGGGAAAAGTGCGAAACCAAGACGGTATTGGGCGGCGGACGCGGCCTGGTCGAAAAACCGATAGAGCTGAATATTCCGATCTACATCGCTTCGATGTCGTTCGGCGCGCTGTCGGCGAATGCCAAGGCGGCGCTCGCTTATGGCGCCTCGAAGGTCGGCACCATGACCTGTACCGGCGAGGGTGGAATGCTGGAAGAAGAACGCGAAGCATCCGATATCCTGGTCTATCAAATGTCACCATCCCGTTATCGTATCGACCTTGATCATATCCGCCGCGCCGATGGGCTGGAAATCGTCGTCGGCCAGGGCGCCAAGCCGGGCACCGGCGGGTTGTTGCTGGGGATGAAGGTTTCCAAGCGTGTTTCCGACATGCGCACCTTGCCCGAAGGCGTCGATCAACGCTCGACCATTCGGCACCCGGATTTCCTGGGTGCCGATGATCTGGCCGTCAAGATCGAGGAGCTGCGTATTGCGACAAATTATCAGGTGCCGATTTTCCTGAAGATGGGGGCGACGCGGCCCCGTTACGATGTCGCCATCGCCGCCAAGGCCGGTGTCGATGTGGTGGTCGTCGATGGCGCCGAAGGCGGCACCGGCGCCTCACCGGAACTGCTGATGAATCACACCGGTATTCCGCTGATGAGTTCGATCCGTGCGGCTCGCGAGGCGCTCGAGGAATGCGGCATGACCGACAAGGTCAGCCTGGTCGTCGCCGGCGGCATCCGTTCCGGCGTCGATGCCGCCAAGTGTCTGGCGCTGGGCGCCGATGCGGTCATGGTCGGTAATTCCTCGATGGTCGCGCTCGGCTGCAACTCACCGCGCTACGAGCAGGATTTCCGCAAATTGGGAACCTCTCCCGGCGCTTGCCACCATTGCCATACAGGCCTGTGTCCGGTCGGCATCGCCACCCAGGACCCGCATCTTGAGTCCCGCATGGACCCTCATGCCGGCGCCGAACGGGTCGCCCGCTATCTGACGGCGATGACCATGGAAATCACCGCCCTGGCCAAGGCTTGCGGAAAATCCTCGGTTCATAATCTGGAAACTGAAGATCTGCGGTCTTTATCTTTCGAGGCCTCGGCCTTTACCGGCGTCAAGATGGCCGGAATAGACAAACCGTTTACCTGGTAGGCGATGTTTCGATAATATCATTATTGGTCATAGGTATTTAGCAGCCAAGGGGGGGCGATGAATAAAAATATGGTCGAATTGCCTGAGGGAACCCACACGGTTACCCTGGGGGTCGGCGATCTTAACGGCCTGATGCGCGGCAAGCGCATCCCGGCCAGTCATTGGCCGACGATTTGCGAAAACGGCTGCGCCCTGACCGTCGCCATTTTCGCCATCGACATGACGTGTGACGTGTGGGATACGCCCTACGTCAATATCGACACCGGTTATCACGACTTGCATCTGTTCCCCGACGGCCCGGCCTATGCGGTGCCGTGGGAAGAAGGGGTGGCGTTTTGTTTCGGAAGGGCCGAAGGCATGGACCATAAACCGGTGCCCATCGACCCGCGCAATGCGTTGATAACGGTGCTCGACCGCGCCCGTGCCATGGGCTACGAAATCCAGATTGGTTCCGAACTCGAATTTTATCTGCTCGACCATGAAACCCTGGAGCCTTTCGGCGACGGCACGCAGGTCTATGGATTGGCTCGGGCGGCAGAAATGGAACATGTGCTGGGCCCCATCCGGCGTCATCTCAACGATGTCGGCATCCCCATCGAGCAATCCAATCCGGAACTGGCGCCGGGTCAGGTGGAAGTCAATATGCGCTTTGGCGAGGCCCTTCAGTCGATCGACAGGGCCGTCTGTTTCCGGGGGCTGGTCAAGGAAATCGCCATCGCTCATGGCTACCATGCGACCTTCATGTCGAAACCGTTTTTCGATCAGCCGGGTAGTGGTTTCCATACCCACCATTCGATGTGGAAAGACGGGGCCAACGTCTTTGCCGATGGCGGCGGGCTCTCGGCAATCGGCATCAACTATCTTGCCGGAATGCAAAAACGCATGGTCGAAACCGCGCTTTCCTCGGCGACCACGCCGAACGCCTTTCGGCGGCGGCAACCCTATACCTTCTGCCCGACCACGGCGTCGTGGGGGATCGACAACCGGACCACCGGATTGCGCGTTATCGAAGGCCGGGATAGCGCCGTGCGGATCGAAAAACGCGATGGCTCAGCCGATTGCAATCCTTACTATCTGGTCGCCTGCGAAATCGCCGCCGGCCTCGACGGCATCGAACAAAAAATGGAACCGACGCCAATTTCCGCCGGTAATGCTTACGAGATGGACGCCGATGAAACCCTGCCTGCCGACCTGGCGAGCGCCCTGGAACTGGCGCGGAATTCGGATTTCATGAAAGAGGTCATGGGCGAAGATGGCCTGGGCATTCTGATCGGTCAGGGCGAACGCGAACTGGAATTTTTCGCCAACCAGATCACCGACGTGGAGACCGCGCGATATTTGACCAACTTTTAGTGCATAGAATCTAACATATGGGGCCAAACCATGGCAAACAACATTCTCATCACGGCCAGTAAATGTACCGGTTGCATGACCTGCGAAATGGCTTGTTCGTTCACCAAGGAGCAGATATTTCGCACCGTTCACAGTCGCCTACGGGTGTTTGATTTTATCGCCGATCAGGGCCGGTTCGTGCCTTACATCTGCACCCAATGCAGCGACGCCTGGTGCGCCCAGGCTTGCCCGGTCGACGCCATCTCGCTTGACCCCAATACCAAGGCGTGGATCGTCGCCGAAAGCAAATGCACCGGTTGCCGGGCCTGTACCCTGGCCTGCCCGTTTGGTTCGATCAGTCACAATTCGGCGGTCGGCAAGGCGCAGAAATGCGATTTGTGCGGCGGCAACCCGGCTTGTGTCGAGGCCTGCCCGACCGATGCGCTGACGTTTGTCGCCGACGAGTCCATGGGGCTCGAAAAAATGCGCCTGTGGGCCGCCGCCACGTCCGGTTCGGCGACCGAGGTGACCGCGGCGCCGGGTTGAAACGGCGAAAACCGATTTTTGTAAGTTGATTGGCGGGAGGTTAAGGAAATGGGCTGGCAACGGAAAATTCTGCGGGTAAACCTGAGCAAGGGGACCTGTGTGCCCGAACCGCTGAACATGGATTTGGCGTTCGATTACATCGGTCAGCGGGGATTGGCGTCGCGCTATCTGATATCTGAAATTGACCCCAAGATCGATCCGCTGTCGTCGGCCAACAAGCTGATCTTCGCCACCGGCCCCCTGACCGCGACCATGGCCGCTGCCAGCGCGCGCTATTCGGTGATCACCAAAAGCCCGTTGACCGGCGGCATCGCGTGCTCCAATTCGGGCGGCTATTTCGGCGCCGAGTTGAAGATGGCCGGATGGGACATGGTGATTTTCGAAGGCAAGGCGAAAAAGCCCGTTTACCTGCATTTGGACAACCAAACGGCGACCCTGTTGCCCGCCGATGGTCTGTGGGGAAAGAATGTCTGGCAGACCGAAGAACTGATCCGGCAGGCACATGGTGATCGGCAATTGAAAGTTTCGTCGATTGGCCAGGGCGGCGAGAATAAAGTGCTGTTCGCCGCCATCATCAACGACACCCACCGGGCGGCCGGACGCTCCGGCGTCGGCGCGGTGATGGGCTCGAAAAATCTCAAGGCCGTCGCCGTGCGCGGCACCCTGGGGCTCACCGTGCGTGATCCGAAGAAGTTTATGGAGGTCGCCGCCGCATCGAAGGCCAAGCTGGCAGCGCAATATGAAACCAACACCAACTTTCCCAAATACGGCACCCAGTCGTTGATGAACCTGATGAACGAAGTCGGCGGACTGCCGACCCGCAACCACCGTCAGAACCGGTTCGACGGAGCCGCCGCTATTTCCGCCGAGGCCATGCATGCCCCGCGCGCCGATGGCTCGACCAATATCGTCACCAATCAGGCTTGCTTTGGCTGCAACATCGCCTGCTCCCGGATTTCACGTATTTCCCAAAATCACTTCAGCCTCAAGGACAAGCCCGACTACAGGGCTAATTCCGGCGGCCTGGAATACGAAAGCGCCTGGTCGTTTGGCGCCCAATGCGGCATCGATGATCTGGAAGCCTGCACCTACGCCAATTTTGCCTGCAATGACTACGGCCTCGATACCATTTCCTTCGGCGCGACCCTGTCCGCCGCCATGGAACTGTTCGAAGAAGGCGTGATCACCACCAAGCAGACCGGCATCCCACTGCCCTTTGGATCGGCGGAAGCCCTGGTCGCCATGGTCGAATTGACGGGCAAGGGTGAAGGGTTCGGCAAGGAATTGGGCATGGGATCGCTCAGGCTGTGTCAGAAATATGGTCGCCCGGAGCTGTCCATGACGGTGCGCGGCCAGGAATTAAGCGCCTATGATCCGCGCGGGATTCAAGGTATCGGCCTCGCCTATGTGACCAATAACCGGGGTGGATGTCACTTGAGGGCCTATACCCCGGCGGCTGAAATCAAGGGCATTCCGCAAAAAATGGATCCCCTGCTCACCGAAGGAAAGGCCAATCTGGTGCGCCGGTTCGAAGACACCCTGAATATCGTCGATTCGTCGGGTCTGTGTCAGTTCGTCAAGTTCGCCTGGACGGTCATGGGCGATTTCCGGGAACATCTGGAAGCCGCCTGCGAAGGTGATTTCTCGGCCGATAATCTGTGGCTGATCGGCGGACGTATCTGGAACATGGAGCGCATGTTCAATCTTTCGGCGGGATGGGATCCGAAGGGCGATACCCTGCCCAAACGTCTGCTGAGGGAACCCGTCACGGTTGCGGGCGGCATCGAAAAAGTTTGCGAACTGGGCGACATGTTGCCGGAATATTACTCCCTGCGGGGCTGGACCAAAAACGGTGTCCCGACCAAGAAAACCCTGAAAAGCTTCGGCCTGCTCGGCTGAATTGTTCAAGGATCATTCTACGGCGTTGTCACGTTAAACCATCGAGCCCCAGGACGGACATCCATGACAAAATTTTCAATTTATCAACCAGCGTCGGAACGGTTGCCGTTCTGCCGGATATCTCATGGCTCGTCCGTATTGTTGACCAGTTCGGCCCGTGAAATGATCCGGGCTTCACCCTTGCAATCACGCATACAACGCGTGTTGGAGGTATCGGGTTTTTGCCCGCTTGCCACGAACCCCTCCCGGTTCGGCATTTTTACAGCGGCAAGGTTAGTCTTGTTCAACACCCTTTCCTGGTCCCAAAGATCGTTCATATTGAGGACGAGGGCGGTCAGGGAATAAGTCTCATCCACCGTCAGCGACTGGGCGTCGCCGAACGGCATGGCGCGTCTGATATAATCGAACAGGGTCGGCGCGTAAGGCCACAGGCTTCCCACCCGCCGTTCCGGATTGTCTCCGGCGAGCGACCCAACCCCGCCGAACAGGGCCGGAAAGCGTCCCACACCTTCGCCGAAATCGCCGTGGCAGGCGGCGCACCGCTCAAGGTATATCTCATCGCCCTGTTCGACCGTGCCTTCCCCGTCGGGCAAACCGGCGCCGTCGTAGCGGACATCTATGTCCCACGCCGCGATATCCTTGGCCGTCAACGGCTGCCCGTGGCCAAGACTGCGTTCACCGGTCTGCGCCGACGCGGCAGAAAACATGGTGAGGGCGATAATGGTGAGAATAGCCCCGGTCTTAATCGACTTGCACATTCTGCACCTCGCCATTCGGTTTGACATGCCAGGTCGTGATCATGTTGTTGTGGTAGATTGAATTTTCGCCCCTTACCGCGCGAAGCTGGTCAATGGTCGGCTGCACGTAACCGGTTTCATCCTGGGCCCGGCTTTGCAGCAATGCTTCCTGCCCGTTCCATGTCCAGGGCACCGAGAACCGGGTCAAGGCCTTCGCATGGATGGCTTCCTGAAGATTGCATTGATGCCATGACCGGCCGCCGTCAAACGACACATCGACTTTGCTGATACGGCCTCGTCCCGACCAGGCGAGGCCGCTGATCGTGTGCTCTCCCATGGCCTCCAGCGGCGCCTCCGGACACGGGTTGGTGATAACGGATTTTGCTTCCTGGATAAAACTGAACTGACGTAATTTGCCGTCTTCCAGCAAATCCGCATAGCGGGCGGTTTCCTCACGCGTGTTCCACGGTTTGTCTCCGACCTTAAGCCTGCGCAGCCACTTGATATTGGTCGAGCCTTCCCAGCCCGGCAATACCAGGCGCAGGGGGTAGCCCTGTTCGGGCCGCAGGGCTTCACCGTTCTGGGCGTAGGCGACGATGGCATCATCGAGGGCCTTGTCGAGCGGGATACTTCGCCCGTAAGCGGCCGCGTCCGCGCTTTCCGCAAGCAACCATTTTGCTCCTTTGGCCAATCCCGCCTCGTCCAGCAGCAGTTTGAGAGAAACACCGGTCCACTCGCAGCTGGAAACCATACCGTGACTGAATTGCACCGAATTCGCCTGGGCGCTTTTCCATTCCAGCACCGTATTTGCGGCGCACTCGATAAAGTGTACGGCGCTGACGGACGGGAACCGTCTGATGTCCTCCATCGTCAATACGAGCGGCCGGTCCACCATCCCATGCAGGGCGAGCCGATGGTCGCCGGGATCGATGCCCGGAACGCCGGCGTGATGGCGCTCGAAGAAAAGCCCATTGGGGGTGATGCTTCCGGAAAGGTGTTGCAGCGGCGCGAAACTGATCGAGGATTCGCGGGCGACCTGTAACCAGGGGAGCCATTTCCGCAACACGCCGCTTTCATGAACGGAAGGAGCGCCATAGGCCTGGGCCGCCACGCCCGGGCCGAGTTCGCGGCTCCATTTTGGAATACTCAACGGCTCTCCGCCGGTGCCGACAAACGTCATTCCCGCGCCGACCGCGAAGCCCCGGCGAAGGAAGTCACGTCGATTGGCATCCGTTTTTTTCGTTGGTTCCTTAGGCGGTGCCTTGTTCTTGCTCATAGCGGGATAATTCCTGCGCGTCACATGGGGTGAAAGTCCGTGGGTGAAAGTCCGTGGGTGAAAGTCCGTTGTCGTCAGGCTAATTAAATACCCGATATGCCCGGAAATCGCGACAAAGATTTATCATGGCCCGGCAAGCGATCAGATAATCCGACCGACCATCTTGATGCCTGACACACCGAAAAAATGGCCCGCAACGCCATCAAAATGTAACCCGACACT
>CBFDVE010000042.1:0-11817 GCA_965613205.1 uncultured Rhodospirillaceae bacterium | reverse complement strand
CATTGGACGGTCCCCTGTTGTCTGGAAGTTTCAACGAACTCCATTCTGGCACATAAATGCCGAAGGTGGGGCCGTCCACCCCATCAGTTTACTAAAATTACCGGAAATTACCGGGACAAATTACCGGGACAAAATTACCGAAATTACCGGGACAGTTTGAAATTACCGGGACAGTTTACTAAATGCCATAAATCTTGTACTGAAACAGATGGCACGAATTGCGCGTATCGTTATTCCCAACATTCCTCATCATGTTACCCAGCGGGGTAACAGACGTGAAACTGTTTTTTTTGAAGATAATGATTACCGGGCCTACAGTGACCTTCTGGCTGAGGCCGCCCGAAAAGCAGGAACCGACGTTTGGGCTTATTGCCTGATGCCGAACCATGTCCATCTTATTCTGGTTCCCCGCCATGAAGATGGTCTTCGCGCCGTCCTGGGAGAGGTTCACCGACGCTATACAGGACTAATAAATTCTCGCAATAAGTGGACAGGACACCTTTGGCAAGGTCGATTCGGTTCCGTTGCCATGGATGAAAAACATCTTTTGAATGCCGTGCGTTATGTCTCCCTCAACCCAGTTCGAGCCGGGCTTGTAAAACGCGCTTCTGATTGGCCTTGGTCGAGCGTCAATGCGCATCTATCAGGAAAAGACGACAAATTGGTTAAGGTTCATCCTGTGCTTGAACGCTGTCCAGATTTTGCAGTCTTGCTCGAAAGTGGCGAAAACGAAATAATGGACATGGCGCTCAGAAAAGCCGAAACGGTCGGACGACCTATTGGTCATTCTGATTGGTTGGACACGATGGAACGAATAACCGGACGCAATTTCAGGCCACAAAAAAGAGGGCCAAAACCTATAAAGTAAACTGTCCCCAAAATAGTGCGGACTTCGAAAATTATTGGCTGGGGCGGCAGGGATCGAACCTGCGAATGACGGCATCAAAAGCCGCTGCCTTACCACTTGGCTACGCCCCATCTTGATCTGCGGCGCGAAACATAGTGCCTATTGGTGCCCACCGCAAGGCCGCTTAGGTCACCTTTAGCGGCTTTTTGTCATCTGCGTGATATCGCTTTCAAGGGAGGCCGCCTTAATCCACCAGGTCGGGTTGGCCCGACCCAGTTTCAGCGCCGCCGCCGCCGCCGCACCGGGGTCACCGTAAAGGCCGAAGCAGGTCGCGCCGCTGCCGCTCATACGGGCCAGCAGCACCTTGTCGGTGGCCGCAATGGCATCCAGGATGGGCTGGATTGCGGGCATCAGGCGGAGCGCCGGGGCGCACAGATCGTTGCGGCGAGTGGCCAGAATGGCGGCCAGTTCCGGGGCATCTGCGGGGGCGTAGTCGAACCGGGCGGAAGCGCTGTAATCGCCGCAACGGGCGGCGAAAACCGCCGGGGTAGCCAGTTTGCGCCCGCCATTGACCAGCACAATGGAGCAGGCCGGCAGGGCCGGTGCCGGGGCGATTTCATCGCCGATGCCGCCGACAAAAGCGGCCTTGCCGAGCAGGCAAACGGGCACGTCGGCACCCAGTTCCAGGGCCAGGCTTTTGACCTCAACGGCGGCCGGATCGAGAGTCCATAGCTGGCACAGTCCCTTGATCGCCGCCGCCGCATCGGCCGAGCCGCCGCCCATGCCGGCGGCCACGGGCAGTCGCTTGGTCAAACCGATGGTGGCCTTGGCCTCGATGCCGGCGAGCCGGGCCAGGCCACGGGCGGCGGCCAGCACCAGATTATCGCGCTCGTTTTTGAGCGCACTGGCACACGGCCCCTTGATTTGCAGGGTCAGATGATCGGCGGCGGCAAAGGTCAGGGCGTCGTGCACCCCGGCAAAGGCGATCAGGCTATCGAGCCGGTGATAGCCATCATCACGGCGACCCGTCACATGTAAGTACAAATTAATTTTGGCCGGGGCGGCAATGCGGACAGGTGGCGGGCTGACCATGAACTCACGGAACCTCGGGCAGGCCGTTTTTCAGTTTGTCCACGGCCCGGTCGCGCACGTCTTTATCCTTCGGGTTCAGGGTCAGCACCCGTCGCCACTGGAACCGGGCCTCGATTTTGCGCCCGACCCGCCAGTAGGCATCGCCCAGATGGTCGTTGATGACCGGGTCTTCCGGCTTGAGTCCGGTCGCCCGTTCCATTTCCTTGACCGATTCCACGTAATCGCCCAGGCGGTAATGGGCCCATCCCAGGCTGTCGACGATGTAGCCGTCACGGGGCCGCAGGTTGACCGCCTTGCGGATCATGGCCTTGCCCCGGTCCAGATTGATGCCCTGATCGACCCAGGAATAACCCAGGTAGTTGAGCACGAAGGGCTGATCGGGTTTGAATTCCAGGGCTTTCAGCAAATCGGCCTCGGCCCGCTGCCAATTGCCCGACCGTTCCAGCACGATGCCCCTGGAGTACAACAACGACCAGTGCCGGGCCGTTAGCTGACCTATTCGTTCTACCGCCTGATCGTAAACCACGACCGCTTCTTCGAAACGATCATGGCGGCGCAACAGATCACCCAGGCGAATCAACGGGTCGGCCTGGGTCGGGTTTTCAGCGGCGATGGTGCGCAGCAACGCGATCGCCTGTTCGGTCTGCTTCAGATCGTCCAGGTTGTCGGCCGTGCGCAGGCGACCGGTGGCCCCATAGGGTGAGGCCGGATTGATCTGCTGATAGATGGCGTTGGCATCGGCCAGGCGGTTTTGGCGCTGTAGAATACTGCCCAGCAGAATTTGCATGACCGGAAAATCCGGTTTCAGATAGAGCGCCATTCGACCAAAAACCAACGCCGTTTCGGCGGCGTTTTGCTGCACCAAAGAAGAGGCGACACCGAACAGGGCCTCGGCGACCCCTTCGTTGGCGGAGTTGATCAGGGGCGAAGGCACACGGCCAGCGGCCAGTCGTTTCAGGGCCGGGCCAGCAATGGGCGATATCGGGTTATGGCTCAAATGATCGCCATAAAGGGTTTCCGCCTTGGCCTTTTCGCCCTGCCGTTCGTACAGATTGCCGAGCAGTTGAACCAGCCGCAGAGACGGGCCACCATTCTTATCGGTATTTGCCAGGAAGGCGGTTTCGGCGGCAACCGGGTCACCGGCCAGGTCGTTGATCAGGCCGACATGCTGGTTGAACAAGGGGCGCGAACCCTCCTTGTCGAGCGGTCGCAGCAGCTCAATCGCCTGGGCCGATGTCTGACCCGAACCGAGCGCGGTCCAGGCACCGAGCAAAGGGGCCATGATGCCATTCAGGCCACCATCGCCCAAAGTCGATATTTTTTGCCCGGCCTTTTTCAGGCGATCCATTTTCAGGTCGTCGACAATGGCCATCAGGCTGGCGATGGGGGCATCCGGATTTTTTTGCAGCACCTGGCTGGTCATTTTGGCCGCTTGTTTCATGCGGCCTTCGGAAATCAGGATGGTGAAGGTCCGGCGCAGCAAGCCCGGTGCGTCCGGGTCCATATCCAGCGCTTTGGCAAAAAAGCGGGTGGCGCTGGACATATCCCGTTCGGCCTGGGCATGACGACCGGATAGATAGGTCCCCGACAGGGTTGCCGGTCCGCCAGCGGTTGGGGCCTGGCTATCCAGATCACTGGACGCGCAGGCCGCAGGCAGCAGTAGAACCAGCAACAGGGCGGCGATCAGATGGTAGTATCGTCGCGGCAGGGAAAGGATTAAGGAGCGCATACCTGGTGGGATTCTTTCTCTAGAGTTTGTACTGTTTGACCGTAGTTTAGCCCGAGCGTGAAGCCAAGTCTCGCTCGCATCAAGTCTTGCTCACATATTGGGATAATTGGGGCCGCCGCCGCCTTCCGGCACTACCCAGTGGATATTCTGGCTCGGGTCCTTGATGTCGCAGGTCTTGCAGTGGACGCAGTTCTGGGCATTGATTTGCAGGGTCGGTTGGCCGTTCTCGTCGATAAATTCATAAACCCCGGCGGGGCAGAACCGCTGCTCCGGCCCGTCATATTCGGCCAGGTTCAGGGTCACCGGCAGGGCCGGGTCCTTGAGCGTCAAATGGCAGGGTTCATCTTCCCGGTGATTGGTATTGGAAATAAACACCGAACTCAATTTGTCGAACGTCAGTTGGCCATCGGGCCTGGCGTAATCGATCGGCTTGGCGTGGTCTTTTTTCACCAGGGACAGATGATCCACATGGCCGTGTTTCAGGGTCCACGGGGCCTGGCCGCGCAGCAGCAACTGGTCGATGCCGGTGTAGATGGTGCCCAGCAACAGGCCCCACTTGAAGGACGGGCGCACGTTGCGGGCAATATGCAGTTCCCGGTGCAGCCAGGAGGCCTTCATGGTTGTGTCATAGGTTTCCAGAGTCCGGGCCGGAGTTTCTTCTGCCAGGGCCTTGAACGCCGCTTCGGCGGCCAACATGCCCGACTTCATGGCCGTGTGGGTGCCCTTGATTTTCGGCATGTTCAGGGTCCCGGCCTCGTCGCCGATCAGCACACCGCCGGGGAAGGACAGATCCCCCAGGCACTGGATGCCGCCTTCGTTTAAGGCCCGTGCGCCATAGGATATGCGCCGTCCGCCCTTGAAGGTATCGCGAATTTTCGGATGGGTTTTGTAGCGCTGGAATTCGTCAAACGGGCTCAGGTAGGGATTCTGGTAATCCAGGCCGATGACGAAACCAACGGCGACCTGATTGTCTTCCAGATGATACAGGAACGAGCCGCCATAGGTTTTCGAATCGAGCGGCCAGCCGGCGGTATGAACGACCAGTCCCGGTTGATGCCGAGCCGGGTCGATTTCCCATAATTCCTTGATGCCGATGCCGTAGGTCTGCGGTTCCACGTTCTGATCAAGGCCGAATTTCCGGCGCAACTCCTTGCCCAGATGGCCGCGACAGCCTTCGGCGAAAAAGGTGTAGCGGGCGTGCAGTTCCATGCCCACTTGATGATTGGCACCGGGGCTGCCATCGGCGTTCAGGCCCATGTCGCCGGTGGCGATGCCTTTGACCGAACCATCACTGTGGTACAGGATTTCGGCGGCCGCAAAGCCTGGGTAAACCTCGACCTCCAGGGCCTCCGCCTGCTGGCCCAGCCAGCGGCAGAAATTGCCCAGGCTGATGATGTAATTGCCGTGGTTTTTCATCGCCGGGGGCAGCAACATGGCGGGCGTGGAAATGGCCCCGGTGGCGCTCAGAAACATCATTTTTTCGACCGTCACCGGGGTCTTCAGGGGGGCACCCTGTTCTTTCCAGTCGGGGATCAACTCGTCCAGGGCGCGGGTTTCCAGCACCGCGCCCGACAAGATATGAGCGCCGATTTCAGAGCCCTTTTCGACCACGCAAACGCTCAAATCGCGGCTTTCGGATGCGGCCAGTTGTTTAAGCCGGATGGCGGCCGCCAGGCCCGATGGTCCACCGCCGACGATGACCACATCAAATTCCATCGATTCCCGTTCCACAGGCGCATCCTCCAGCAAATCAGTCTCTCTGCCACACAACAACAAACTCAATCAGATTGTGCAAGAAAATTAATGATCGGCAGCGCGGCCAATGATAATCTGCCGCCATGATCGAAAAACTGACAACGGCTGAGAATTTGCGCTGGCATCTGGATGCCGGTGTGGATGAAACCATTGGCGATGATCCTATGGATCATTTCACCGTCGTTGAAACGCCATCGACGGCCGTAAAAGAGAGGCCCTTAGCGAGCAACCTGGCGAGCGCCAAAGCGGCGGTGCCGGTGGTTGCCGATCAATTGCTGGGCGATGCCTGGGCCCTGGCAGAAGCCGCCAAAACGGTCGCTGAATTGCGTCAGGCGGTCGAGGGTTTCGACGGTTGCCCGTTAAAGAAAACCGCCACCAACACGGTCTTTGGTGACGGCAACCCGGAAGCCCGCATTGTCTTCATCGGCGAGGGTCCGGGGGCCGAAGAAGATCGCCAGGGTCTGCCTTTTGTCGGCCCCAGCGGCAAGTTGCTGGATAAAATGATCGGCGCCATCGGGCTCGACCACAGCAACGTCTATATTTCCAATACGGTATTCTGGCGACCGCCGGGCAACCGCACCCCGACGGCCGGGGAAACGGCCCTGTGTATGCCCTTTGTCGAGCGGCTGATGGAACTGATCGATCCGGATATTCTGGTCACGCTCGGCGGCCCGGCGGCCAAGGCCATGCTGGCCCAGACCGCCGGTGTCGGGCGGTTGCGGGGCAAATGGTATACCTATTCAACACCCCGCCTGTCGCGCCCGGTGCAGGCCACGGCCCTGTTCCATCCGGCTTACCTGTTGCGGTCCCCGGCCCACAAGCGGGAAGCCTGGTCCGATTTGCTAAGCGTGCGAGACAAACTATCGGAATTGACGTGAGCAATATCAAGGGTGATATTTTCGGCGGCATCACGGCTGCCGTGGTCGCCCTGCCCCTCGCCCTGGCCTTTGGCGTGGCCTCCGGTGTGGGGGCCATAGCCGGGCTTTACGGCGCCATTGCGGTTGGCTTTTTTGCCGCCGTCTTCGGTGGCACCAAGGCCCAGGTTTCCGGGCCGACCGGGCCCATGACCGTGGCCATGGGGGCGATCGTCGCCGAACATGCCGGGTCTTTGGGCGAGGCTTTCGCCATCGTCTTCCTGGGTGGATTGCTGCAATTGCTGTTCGGCTTTCTAAAAGTAGGACGGTACGTTTCTTACACACCGTATTCCGTGGTTTCCGGGTTCATGTCGGGCATCGGGGTGATCATTATTTTAATCCAGACCCTGCCTTTTGTCGGTATGCAGACCGTATCGGGCGGGCCCCTGCAAACGATTGGCCAGTGGCCATCGGTGCTGACAAATTTCAATACCCAGGCGCTGGGCCTTGGCGTCTTGTCTCTGGCGGTGATGATTTTCTGGCCACGCCGGTTGCGCGCCTATATGCCACCCCCCTTAGCGACCCTGGTGATCGGCACTCTGGTCGGCCTGCTGGTGCTAACCGGCGTACCGGTGATTGGTGAAGTGCCGACCGGATTACCGCACTTGTATCTGCCGATCATTCCGTTTTCCAAAATTCCCGGCATCTTGCAACCGGCGCTCATTCTGGCCTTGTTGGGGTCCATCGACAGCCTGCTGACTTCCCTGGTTGCCGACAGCATCACCCGCACGCGCCATAATTCCGACCGGGAACTGATCGGCCAGGGCATCGGCAACATGATCGCCGGCCTGATCGGCGGCCTGCCCGGGGCCGGGGCGACCATGCGCACGGTGGTCAACGTACGGGCCGGGGGCCGGACGCCCGTATCGGGGGCTTTGCACGCACTTATCCTGCTCGGCCTGGTGCTCGGCCTGGGTCCGTTGGCGGAAAAAATCCCCCATGCGGTGCTGGCCGGAATTCTGATCAAAGTCGGCTGGGATATTATCGACTGGGGCTATATCAAACGATGCCACCGGGCTCCTCGGAACAAGGTCATGGTGATGGTGATTACCCTGCTGTTGACCGTGTTCGTCGATTTGATAACGGCGGTCGCCGTCGGCCTCATACTGGCCGGTTTCATGACCGCTAAATGGATGGAGAAAGAAGAGTTGAAAGGCATTACCGCGCTGGCCTTGTCCGATCACGATCATCTGCTCAGCGAGGAAGAACGCCGAGCCCTGCGTCGACACGGTGACAAGATCGGCATGATCGTTCTGCGCGGGCGTTTTTCCTACGCCTCGGCCCGGCAAATGGTCACGCAGGGGTATGCAGCCAATTTCGGTTATCAGGCGGTGATCTATGATTTTTCCGAGGCCGCCCATGTGGACACCAGCGCCGCCCTGGCCATCGATGAATTATTGGCCACGGTTCGGGACGAAGGAATAGCATGTTATATTGTCGGCCTGTCGGGGAGCGCCGAACAGACTCTGGAATCACTTGGTGCGCTGGATAAACTGCCTGCGAATCACAGGGTCCCGTCGTTGCTGCAGGCGATCGAGCTGGCGACCGCAAATATTACGGATTAGGGCGATGTTCAGAAAATCAGGCCGCCGGCAAAATCAGACGGACCCGAAGACCACCGATAGAAGACGTATCCAGATCCAGCTTGCCGCTATACAGTTTGACAATGTCGCGGGCCACGTTCAGGCCGATGCCCGACCCTGGTGTCTGTTCGTCGAGGCGGTGGCCGCGCTGTAAAACGGCGAGCATTTCGGCGGCCGGAATACCCGGCCCGTCGTCTTCGATGGTCAATCTGAAAAGCCGTCCACTGTCGGGGTAATCGAGGCTTTCACCGGCTATTTTTATGGTGCCATTGGCCCATTTGCAGGCGTTGTCGATCAGGTTACCAAGCAATTCTTCCAGATCCTGCCGGTCGCCCCGGAAGAGCAGATTTTCCAGGCCCGCCTGGGTCAGGGATATATTGCGATCCTGGTATAGAATTTCCAGCGTATAGATCAAATCACCGATCACCGACTGCACCGATGTCTGCGCCCCGATCAGGTTTGTCGATCCGGCCAGCCGGGCTTTCGAAAGCTGGTGGTCGATGATTGAATTGACGGTTTTCAATTGCTGATGCACCAGTTGACCGCGCGGGCCTTGCACATTGGTGGTTTCATTCTGGATAATCAGCAGCGGATTTTTGAGGGCGTGGGCCAGGTTACCGGCCTGGGTCCGGGCCCGTTCCAGCAATCCGGAATTGTGTTCCAGCAGGGCGTTCAGTTCGCGCACGATGGGTTCCACCTCGCCCGGAAATTCGCCGCGCATAAGCCGGGATTTCCCGGCCCTGATTTCCGACAGGGCCAAATGCAAATTGCCCAGAGGTTTCAGGCCGTAGCTGATTTGCAGGGCGATAATGATCAGCAGCAACATGCCCAGCGCGGTCAGCACCAGGCGTGCATCGCCGGAAAATTCCGCCACATCGCTATCGATATCGGCAACCGGTCCGGCAACGATAAACGACAGCGGATTTTCGCTGCCCGGCAGGCGAATGGCGCGACCGAGTGCGCGCAAGGGTTCCTTGTTGGGTCCGGTAATCAGCAGGGCCTCGGACTTGTCGGCCGGCAGCGCCCCGGACAGATTGAGCCGATCCGTCCACATCGAACGGGATGCTACGATCACTTGGGATCCTTCGCTGATTTGCCAATACCAGCCGGAATGGGGCAGGGCATAACGGGGATCGGTGGGTTCCCAGGTCAGGCGCACGCCGCCCTGGCCATCGCTTTCGCTGGCCGCTACCATCTCGGCCACCTGATCATTCAGGCGGGCATCAAAACGGGCCTCGATATGGTCCTGGAAAAGCCAGATCAGCAGATACCAGGCGATGATCAGGGCGAACACCACCCACAGCATGGAGGTAACGAGCAGGCGAAGTTTGAGGGAATTATGGTCCAGATTCATGGCCGCTCACCGTTGGTTGGCCTGATGCGATAGCCGTGACCGCGCTGGGTGACAATAAAATCGGCGCCGAACTTTTTCCGCAACCTGTTGATCAGGACTTCGATGGTGTTGGAATCCTTGTCTTCGTCGAGGCCGTATATGTGATCCATCAATTCTGTTTTCGATAAAACCCGGTCCCCGTTCATCATCATGTAGGCGGCGATGCGGTATTCCATGGCGGTCAGGGTAACGGCGTTTCCGTTCATGGTGATTTGCAACGCAGCGGTATCAAGGGTGGCGGCACCGCAGATGATCAAGGCCGCCGCATTACCGCTCTGGCGACGGATCAGCACATCGACCCGGGCGATCAGTTCTTCCATTTCAAAAGGTTTGGCCAGGTAGTCATCGGCCCCGGCCCGCAGGCCCGAAACTTTCTCCTGCCACGATGAACGCGCCGACAAAATCAGCACCGGCGTTTTCAGACTGGCGCCGCGCCAGTTTTTCAAAACGGTCAGGCCGCTCATTGCGGGCAAGCCCAAATCCAGCACGATGACATCATAGGTTTCCGTATCGCCCAGAAAGTGGCCCTGTTCACCATCATGGGCGACATCAACCACGTACCCGGCGCGCGCCAGTGCATCGGCCACCTGCCGGGCGATTTCCGTTTCGTCTTCAACGACCAGGACGCGCATCGTCTAGAATTCCCAGGTTCTAATTTTTTTCGTCCACATCAAGCGCCCCATAGGGCTCTCCGTTGACCTCCAGCGGCACCAGCGTTTTGGCGTCAAACAGTATTTTCAGCACCAACCCGTCCGATTGAAGCACTTTCAGCTCGTATATCCAACTGGCGGGTAAATCGCCTTCTTCGTTTTCCGGGGCCAGGTCGACCTTCAATACCCGTCCGGGGAAGGTATCTTTCATGGTATCGAGAAGTTCGGCCAGGGGCGTCACGTAACCGGCCTGCTCGGCCTGGCGAATCAAATTGGTATCGGCCAGCACTTTGGCCGACAGCAAGGCTCCCAACACGGCGGTCAGGGCGGTAAATCCAATCATTTGCAGGGCACGGACGATCATTGCCAGACTATTGCACCTCGACGATCAATTGATGATCGAGAAGCTCTCTGATCAAGGCATCAACGTCATGGCTGACGGTACCAGAATCGGCTTCGGGGAAGGCGATCAACAGCAACCGGACGGCATCTTCGGCGGCCAGCGGTTCGGCCAGGGCCAGCCACAGGACAGAACCCGCGCCATCAAGCAAAAACATGGCATCGGTTGCCGGATTGACCAGGAAGACGCTGTCATCGACCCGCCGGATAACCGTTTCCTGGTTCTGCATGTAGCACATGGATTTAAGCCGCTTTTTTTCAGGCAGATTTTCTCGCACCGAAGCGCTCGCACAGCAAATCGGCGGCCTGACCCACCGTTGCGTACTTCAACAAGCCGATGTCGGCTTGCCCGGATATGGTGATCAGACGATCCAGCACTTCGGTCGCGGCAATGGTCCTGGAGAAATTCCGCAAGATAATATTTTTCAGGACATCGCTGGCCCTGGCCGGCAGCAGCTCGGGGCCATGGGCGTCGTCACGGTCGAGCAGGACAATGCCGGAAATGGGGGCCGCTTCGCCAAGGGCGGCCAGTTCGTGGTGATGCAGGCCGACGTATTGAAACCGGTCACTGGCGGCACCTGGACGGGATTTGACGAAACTTTTAAATCCGCCGCCCATGTCAGTCGGCAAGGGCAGGCGCAGACGCGGCAGAATGCCGGGGGCGAGGGCGAAATTCCGGTCATGTTCGATGGGCAGGACATCATCGGAAAAAAGCCGAATGCCGCGACGGGCCAACTCCACGGACAAGATGCTTTTTCCAGCCCGGTAGGTGCTCGGGAAAACAACAAGGCCGTGATCGAAATGGGCCGCCGCCCCGTGCAGACACATCATGTTGGCGTTGGATTCCAGGTACGCCTTGGACAAATCGACGAGGAAATCACAAACCGCATCAAGGGGATCTTCAAAGCCGGCCGGTTGAGACAGCCAGCGAGATCGCCGGATATAGAAATTTCCCGATTTTTCGATGGTGATCAGGGGCTCCGCCTGATGCGGGCCTTCATATGGCGACACATTCCAGCCGCGCAAGACCTGCTCGATAACGGGTCTCAGGTCGGCACACCCGGTCAGCACCACCGGTCCATTCAGATTCGCAAAGGACAAATATTTGGATCGTTTCTTCATTGCCTTGGTTTTTCTCCCTGGGCCAAGGACCGGTCGCCAAATATTCCGGCGACCGGTTTGAATTAGACCGGCTAAATCGCGGCCGCCGTGCCAACGTCGCCATCGGCGCTGCCGTTTCCGGTGCCGCCGCCGGCGTCTGCGCCGCCGCCGGTTCCGGTATCGGTTCCGGTTCCGGTGCCGCCGGTTCCGGTATCGGTGCCGGTTGCGGTACCTGTCGTACCGGTCGTTGCGCCGGTATCCGTACCGGTTCCGGTGTCCGTACCGGTGCCGGTATCGGCAGATGCACCCGAACCGCCGTCGGCACCGACACCCGAACCGCCACCGGCATTGCCG